>NZ_JBEXGM010000010.1:0-153203 GCF_040607335.1 Streptomyces sp. NPDC005303
GAGCACCTGGGCTTGGCTGGCGAAGGGTGTTCAGAAGGGCCGGCGGTTTCCGCGTCATCTTCCGGCCCGCCCCCGACGGCCGCCTCCCCGCCCCGCGGGGCGGGGCCGCGCCGCCCGGACGTCTCGTTTCGAACTTCATCAAGGCGATCAAGTCCCTTCACCTCCGCATGACATGAGAACCTGAAGACGGGAGAGGGGTTCGGACGTAGCCGTCGAGGTGTGTGCCGACAGGGGGTCCTCGGTGTTCGGGGCAGAGTTGTTCACCCAGACCGCTGCCGCCGCAGCGGGCACGATGGTCGGGCTGATGACCACGGATGCCTGGCAGGCTGCCCGGCAGCGGATGGCGAGGTTCCTGCGACGGGAGGACGTCGAGCGGCTGGACCGGGCACGGGCGGAGCTCGACGCGGCACCACCGGCCCGGCAGGAGATCATGCTGCGGGAACAGCGGCAGGAGTGGGACACCACCCTGCGCGACCTGCTGGCCCGCAACCCCGATCTGTCCGGTCTGCTGGCCGAGTTCGTCCAGGAGTTCTCCGGCTTCGCCCGTCCGCTCTTCATCCAGGTCCAGCAGTCCCCGGGCCCGCTGGAGCCGGTCCGTGGCCCGGGTGCGCTGACCGTCGCGCCTCCTCTGGGCCGGCTGGACCGCCGGGTGCGCGGCCGTGAGCCGCTCCTGGACACGCTCAAACAGCTGGTGGGCAAGCCGACTTCGGGTGTGCAGGTGCTGCACGGCATGGGCGGGAGCGGGAAGACGACCGTCGCCCTGGAGATCGCCGCCTACGCCGCCGCGCTGAACGTCGACGTGTGGTGGGTGACGGCGAAGAACCCTGCCACGCTGAGCGCCGGGATGCGCGAGGTGGTGGCCGCGCTCGGCACGCCCGCGGATCTCATCGACCGTGCCTGGTCGGGGCGTTCGAGCGCGACCGATCTGCTGTGGCGGCGGCTGTGCGACACCGCGAGCCCGTGGCTGCTGGTGGTGGACAACGCCGACGAGCCCGAACACCTGGCACCCTACGGCCGGTTGGCGGAGGGCACGGGCTGGGTCCGGCCCGCCGCGGAGCTGCCCGGCCTGGTGCTGATCACCAGCCGGGACAGCAGCCCGAGGACCTGGGGGCCGTGGGCCACGCTGCACTCGGTCGACGCCCTGGAGGAGGACGACGCCACCGAGGTGCTCTGGGACCTCGCCGGGGAACGGGCCGGTTCACGGGAGGACGCGCGGCTGCTGACCCGGCGGCTCGGCGGGCTGCCGCTGGCGCTGCGCATCGCGGGCTCGCATCTCGCGGCGGCCTCGGCGTTCCCCGCCTGGCCGGGCACGACGACCGTGCGGACGTACGCCGACTACCGCGTGGCCCTCGACGAGCGCTTCACCGAACTCCTCGACGAGCGCCCGCCCGGCCGGCAGGGCAGCAACTACTCCGTCCCGGTCACGGGTACCTGGGAGCTGTCGCTGGACCTCCTGGAGCGGCGGGGCATCGCGCAGGCCCGGCCGCTGATGCGGCTGTTGTGCTGTCTGGGCGAGGCGCCGGTGCCGCTGGTCGGCCTGTTGCGCCCCGACCGGCTCGCGGAGTCGTCGCTGCTGCCCGGCGTCACCCCCCAGGAGCTCTACACCGCGCTCACCTCGCTGGCCGACTTCGGTCTGGTCGAGCTGCACACCCCGCCCGGCGGCGACGACCACACGCGCACCCTGCTGATGCACCCGCTCGTCCGGGACGCCGGCCGGTTACAGCGGGACCTCGCCGAGCACATGAGGGAGTACGCGGCCGTCGTCGCCGACCTGGTCGTGTGCGCCACGGCCGAACTCAGCGAGGACGACCCGCGCGACTGGCCGCGCTGGCGGCTGCTGCTCCCGCACTGCGACGCCCCGCTGCCCCTGATCGGTGACCCGTACGAGGCGGACGACGAACTGGTCTCGAAGGCGCTGCGAGCGGCGGCCGCCGGGGCCCGGCATCTGATCCGGCGGGGCTGGCTGGACCGGGCGGAGGAGGTGCTCGGGGCGTGCGAGCCGGTGGTGCTCGCGTGCGGTCCGCGTGACCCCGACGCGCTCGAAGTACGGTCCGCCGCCGCACACCTGCTTCATCTGCGCGGCCGGCTGCCGGCGGCCGAGTCGCTGCTTCGCACGGTGCTGGAGGACACCCGGGCCCTGTTCGGCGACGCGGCCTGCGAGACGGCCGATGCCCGGTACGCACTGGCGAACCTGCTCAACGCCCGGGGCCGCCCGGTCGAGGCGGAGACCGAGTACCGCGCGGTCCACGCCATCCGGCGGGCCCTGCTGGGCGAGCGGGACCCCGGGACCCTCGCGGCCCGTAAGGGCGTGGCCTGGATGGCCCGGTACCGAGGGCTGCTCGCGGAGGCCGAGGAGGAGTACCGCCTGCTCCTGGACGCCTACCGGGAGACCCTCGGCGCGAACCACCCCGACACCCTGGTCACCCGGCACGAGATGGCCCAGGTGCTGCACGAGCGCGGCATGTTCCGGCAGGCCGAGCAGGAGCTGCGGGAGACGCTCGGGGTGTGCGCGGACGTACTGGGCGAGCGCCACCCGAGCACCCTCGCCGTACGCCACGACCTCGCGGACGTCCTGCGCGACCGGGGCCTGCTCGCGGAGGCCGAGCACGAGTTCCGTACGGTGCTGGGACTGCGCGCCGACGCCTATGGCGAGGACCACCCGGAGACCGTGGCCGCCCGGCACGGCCTGGCCACCGTGCTGCGCGACCGGGGCTGGCCCACCGACGCGGAGACCGAGTTCCGGGAGGTCTTCGAGGTCCAGCGCAGACTGCTCGGCGACATGCACCCGCACACCCTGGTGGTCCGGCACAACCTGGCCGACCTGCTGATGGAACGGGGCCAACTGGAGGCGGCGGAGGCGGAGTTCAGGGAGGTGTACGCGGCACGCCGGGAGGTGCTCGGCGAACAGCACCTGCTCACCCTCTCGGTACGGCACGGCGCCGCCCACGTCCTGCACCTGCGGGGTCGCACCGACCGGGCCGAGACCGAGTACCGTACGGTCCTCGCGGACTGTGTGGAGACCCTGGGCCCGCTCCACCCGGGCACCCTCGCGGTCCGTCACAACCTCGCCGACCTGCTCAAGGACCAGGGCCGGCTCGCCGCCGCGGAACAGGAGTTCAGGGAGGTCTACGAGGCCCGGCGGACCGTGCTCGGCGAACAGCATCTGCTCACCCTGTCGGTACGGCACGGCGCCGCCCACGTCCTGCACCTGCGGGGGCACGTCGAGCAGGCGGAGGCGGAGTACCGGACGGTGCTCGCGGATTGTGTGGAGACGCTGGGGCCACGGCACCCCGGGACGCTGGCGGTCCGGCACAACCTGGCCGGACTGCTCCGGACGAAGGGCGAACTCACGTCTGCCGAGGCGGAGTTCACCGAGGTACGGGATGCCTGCCAGGAGGTGCTGGGGCTACGGCACCCCCGGACACTGGCCGCCCAGGAGGCCCTTGCCCGTCTGCGTTCCGAGGATCAGGCGCCCAGGGATCCCGACTCGGCGGCCACCGGCTCGTAGCCCGGGAAGTGTGCCGGGATCTGCGCGAGGTCCCACAGGGCGAGCGTCTTGTCGTCGTAGAAGTCGTCGGACTCGTCGTCGCCGATGACCTGAAGCGGTTCGGGCAGCCCGAAGGGGGCCAGCCGGAGGTTGATCGGCCGCCACCAGCCCGTGACGATGTCGGTGTTGGCGGCCGTCCGGGAGAAGGTCGTGGTGAGCAGGTAGCGCGAGCCGCTCTCGCGGAAACGGGTCAGCGCCTCCACCACATGCTGGTAGGAGAAATGCACGAGGGCGTCCCGGCACACGATGAGGTCGACGCGTGGCACGGGCTGGGCGGTGAAGTCGAGCAGCTGGAACTCCCGCCCCGGGCCGGGGTGGTGGGCACGGTTGGCCGCGACGAGTTCCGCGACGACGTCCCCGCCCAGGTACGAGGCCCCGTGCAGTTCGACGTGCTGCATCCAGTTCAGGTCCCCGCACGGCGCGTCCAGTACCGAGCGGACACCCAGGTCCTCGATGAGCGCGCCGAGTCGGGCGATCACCCGCTTCATGCGCTGCAGCTCGGAGCCCGGTCCCGAGCGGGTCTCGTCGGAGCCCCAGCGGTTGGTGCGGTAGATGTCCGTGAACACGTCGTGCAGGTCGGCCTCGTCACGGGCATCCGTGACGTCGAGGTAGCGCCGCGCGTCCACGTCGTAGACGGGCTCCCCAGGATTGCTCAGGTACCGCGGGGTCAATGACGTCCTCTTTCGCTGCCCGTCGGCGGGACGTACGGCAGCCCACCGGTACAGGTCGGCAGCATAACGCCCCTCAGGGCCGGACCTGGATGAGCGCACGCGTCCCGCCGGTCCGCCAGCGCCGCCCCTCCGCCTCGGTCAGCGCGGCCTCCGTACGCCCGTCGAGGCCGGTGATCACATCGGACTTCAGGGTGCGCAGGGCGGCGACGGGTCCCGGGAAGTGGCCGGTCGCCTCGGCGAATGGTGTGGTCGGCGCCCACCACCTGTCGCCCACCAGACGCCGGTAGTTGAGGTCTCCCTTCAGGACGGTGAGCGCGGCCCCGCCGATCTCCGTACGAAGGTCGTCCGGCATGTCCGCGTACGGCAGCGGAGCGCAGGAGAACGCGTGCGCGCGGACATCGAGACGGCCGGCGGCCATGGCGTCCCACAGCCGGCGCCCGTACGCCGCGGCCTCCCCCTGCGCTCGCACGAGGCGGCGCAGCGCGTCGACCACGTCGGAGGTGGTCGCGTCGGAGACGTAGTAGGGGTACGGCTTCACATGCAGCACGGCCCGCTCGACCCGGCCGTGTTCGAGGAGGTGGGCGAGGAGAAGCAGATCGGGGATGAGCTCACGTCCGGCGTTGTCGGCGATGAGGCAGAGGGTGCCGGCGCCGCCCAGCAGCGACCAGAGCCGCTCGCTGTCGTCGGCGACCAGATCGGGCACGGCGTCCCGCCCCTCGGCCTCCCCGTCGGAGAGCCGGAACCCGAGGTCGGCGCGGTTGCCCCACAACGACCCGTGCAACAGGGCCGACCCCTGCTCCTCGACCGACCGGACGGCGAGTGCGTCCAGCGCCGCGAGTTCTTCGTCGGTCTCGCGGGAGTCCAGCTCGGCGAGCTTGGAGGGCCGGAAGGGGTCGATGCCGTGCCAGGGCCCGTCTCCGAAGTATCCGACGGCGTCGAGAAGCCGCCGGTAGAAGTAGCTCTCGGCCCAGAGCCAGGGCACATCGAACCAGGAGCGCCCCACATGGGCGTCGATCCCCCACTCGCCCCACGCCCCGCCGGGAAGCGGCTCGATCACACCCTTCGTACAGCTGTCGAGCAGCGCGTCGAGCGCGCGGTGCTGCTCGGGCCCGTACGGAAACGCCCCCCGCACCTGCTCGATGATCGCGGGATGCCGCTCGGCGAGCACGCTGTGCGGAAAGGAACCGGGTTCACTGCTGAGGATGACGGCGGCGCCGATAGACATGCACCGACTGTAACCACGAACCCGCTCACCCGCCGCTCCGAGCCTCCTGTTCCAACTGACTGACCAGGGCCAGATACCGCGCCCGTCGAGGAACCGGGACCAGGCCCCGGATCATCACGTGCCACATCTGCGCGAGCCGCCGCGGCTGCCGCCCCACCGGCTCCAGATGCGGCCCCACCACCCTCGTCCCGACGAAGAAGCACACCACCGAGTGCGCCACGGCGTCCACATCGGTGTCCGGGTGAAGGTCGGACTCCTTGACCGCGCCCTGCAGCTTCCCCGTGGCCAGGTCCAGCCACTCCGTGAACGGATGCCGCAGCGGCGGCCGCACCTCGACTCCCCCCGTGGCGAGCCGGAGCCCGGCCCGGAGCACCGGCCCCTCGACCGACAGGCGGGCTATCCCGAAGGTGACGCGGACCAGCGCCTCCAGTGAGGTGTACCCCCGGGCATCCACGTCCCCCGCCAGCTGCCGCGAGGCCCGCGACTGTATCTCCATGATCGCGTGCGCGAGATCGTCCTTCGCCGCGAAGTGGAAGTACAGCGCGCCCTTGGTGACTTGGGCGTGCGCGACGATGTCGCTGAGACTGGTCGATTCATAGCCGCGGCGGTCGAACAGATCGGCGGCGGCGTTGATGATCGTCGCTCGGGTCTGTTCAGCGCGTAACTGCCTCGGCATCGACTGCACACTCCTGGTACCGAAAAGAACGGGTCATGCCGTTTGTTTCTAACTCCCTGTACACGATAACTCACACTGCGGCGAGTCCCACCCGGCACCCGAAGACCTTCGACTCCCCTTGCAGCGCTATGACTTGTACGTCGGCGCCGCCCTCCCCGCTCACCTCCATCCAGACCGGTTGGTCGAGCTCCGCGTACTGGTGAAACATGGCGTGGAACGACGCCACCGCCCGGCCCTCCTCCCCTCCATGGGCCCGTACGGCCTGGCGGGCGGCCTCCAGGAGGAGCATGCCGGGGACGTGGTCCAGGGGATGGTCGAAGAAAACAGGATGTGCGGTATCGACGCGGAGCCGCCAGCGGCCGGGGCGTGCGGCGGGCGAGAGGAGGACGTCGGTGGGCAGGGCCCGCCCCACCGTGTCGGCCGGCAGCGGCGGTGACGGCGGACGCGGCAGCCGCAGGGCTCCGACATCGGCGGTACGCCCCGCGCGCAACCGGCGGTAGACGGACTCGTTCGCCCAGGTCACAGCGATACCGCCGGTCGCGACCTGCTCACCGCCCAGGTGCACGACGGCGTCGTAGCGGAGTGCGGTTGGGCGGCCGGCACGGCGGCGGAGCTCCGCGACGGTGATGTGGATGACGGGTTCGGCGGGGGCGGTACCCACGGCCAGGTGCTCGGGGCGAGTGGCGACCCGCAGTTCCTGGAGGACGAACTGATGCCCCAGCGGGACCTCGTACGCCGCGTGGGCGAGCAGCGCCCCGCACTGGCGGACCGTTTCTGCAACCAGCAGCGGCTCGTACGCCGAGCGGTCCGGGGACACGTGTAACTGGTGGGCGCGCGGCCACTGCGCGGTGATGGTGAACCGGTCCGCGGCCGTCCTGGTCCAGCCCGTGAGGAGGATCTCCGCGACGGCCACCCGGTGCACGAACTCACGCGGTACGGTCGCGGTCAGGGGCCCGGACCAGGCCCGGGCCTGCGTGAACTGCCGTAACTCTGGCATGTCTCCCCCTCGTTCCTCCGAAGCGATGACGGACGGTGAGGTGCCCGTGCCGGTGAGCGATAGAGTACGAGGGATTCCGGTCTGTTTTCAATGTGACCTGATCGAGACCGGACGAAATCCGAACTCGGCGCATGGGAGGGGTTCTTATGGCGAGACAGGAGCGCGCCATCAGGACACGCAGGACGATCGTGGAGGCCGCGGGCGCCGTCTTCGACGAGCACGGATACGCCGCGAGCACCATCGCGATGGTGCTGGAGCGGGCCGAAGTCACCAAAGGTGCCCTGTACTTCCACTTCCCCTCCAAGGAATCCCTGGCCCAGGCGGTGCTCGACGAGCAGTTGGCGCTGGGGGCCGTGCCGCCGCATCCGTGCAAGGTCCAGGAGATCGTCGACATGACGTTCGTCTTCGGACAGCGGCTGCGGAGCAACTCCCTGCTGAAGGGGAGCGTGCGGCTCACCGTGGACCAGTGCGCGCCGCCCGGTGTCGATCACACGGGACCGTTCCGGCAGTGGAGCGAGCATCTGGTGGCCATGCTGCAAGCGGCCCGGGATCAGGGCGAGTTGCTGCCCACGGTCGAGCCGCGGGACACGGCGGACCTGCTGGTCGGGGCCTTCGCCGGGGTGCAGTTGATGTCGCGGGCGCTGCACGGGCGGGAGGATCTCGGGCACCGGATCTCGGTGATGTGGGCCCATCTGCTGCCGAGTATCGCGGTGCCGGGACTGCTGATCGGCCTCGACAGCCGGCCCGACCGCGGGGCCCGGGTGCTGGCATCCGTCGAGAGCGGTGAACTGGTGGGCGCCGACGCGTGATCGGTGGCGTCCGTGTCATGTGCGGTATGCGAGAGGGGCCGGCCGGTGCACATCCGCACCGGCCGGCCCACTCGTTCAGGTCGGCCCACTCGTACAGGTCGGCCCACTCGTTCGGGTCTGTCCGCTCAGAAGGTCAGCTTCCAGCCGTTGAGCGTGCCCGTGTCCTGCGCGGCCGTGTCCTGCACGCGGAGCTTCCAGGTGCCGTTGGCCGTCTCGGAGGAGGCGTTCACGGTGTAGGTGGTGTTGACGTTGTCGGCGGAGTCGGAGGAGCTCGCCGCCTTCAGGCTGTACACCGTGCCGTCCGGGGCGACGAGCCCGATCACCAGGTCACCGCGGTAGGTGTGGGTGATGTCGACGCCGACCTGGAGGGTCGAGGGGGCGTTGCCGCTGCGGCCGCTGACCGTGATGGGGGACTCGATCGCGGAGCCGTTGTCCGGGATGGAGACGGCGGTGGTGCTGGAGAAGGTCGTCCCCGTCGTCGTACCGCCGCCGCTCACGGCCGCCACCGTCTTCGCCGCGTCGGCCAGACCCGCGCCGCAACCGCCGGAGCAGGCGCCCGGCAGTGGACGGGCGTTGTTCTTGATGGCGGTCTCGATCTGGGCCGGGGTCAGCGAGGGGTTCGCCGACTTCACCAGCGCCACCAGGCCCGCGATGTGCGGGGTGGCCATGCTGGTGCCCTGGTAGTAGGCGTACGACTCCGAAGACGGCGTCGAGGCACCGGAGTTGAGCGTGGACAGGATGCCGTTGGCGGTTCCGGTGCTGGTCTGGCCGCCGGGCGCCGAGATGTCCACGAGGGAGCCGTAGTTGGAGTACGAGGCCTTGGCGCCGGAACGGTTGGTCGCGGCGACCGAGATGATGTTGTTGCAGTTGCCGGGCGAGTGACCGGAGACGTTCTCGTTGTCGTTGCCGGCGGCCACGACGACGGTCGTACCGCGGCTGACGGCGTTGTTGATGGCGGTCTGGGTCGCCGAGGTGCAGGCGCCGTCGCCGCCGAGGCTCATGTTGATGACCTTGGCGACATTGGTGTTGGCGGGCACGCCGGAGACGGTGCCGCCGGACGCCCAGGTGATGGCGTCGATGATGTCGGAGTCGTAGCCGCCGCACTTGCCGAGGACGCGGACCGGGGAGATCTTCGCGCCGTACGCGATGCCCGCGACACCCTTGCCGTTGTTCGTGACCGCGGCGATGGTGCCGGCGACGTGCGTGCCGTGCCAGGAGGAGCTGGAGGCCGGGATGCCCGAGCCGCACTCGTTGGCCGCGTAGTAGTCGCCGGGGTCGGCCGGGTTGCTGTCGCGGCCGTCACCGTCGACGGAGACCGCGGTGTCGGAGATGAAGTCGTAGCCACCGACGATGTTCGCGGCGAGGTCGGAGTGGGTGACATACCCGGTGTCGATGACGGCGACGGTGACGCCGCTGCCGGTCGAGGTCGCCCAGGCACCCGGCACGTTCATACCGGCCGTGGTCTCGAACAGGTCCCACTGCTTGGCGTACTCGGTGTCGTTCGGGTCGGCCTGCGGCTTGTTCAGGCGGTCCGGTACGACGTAGGCGACCTGCGGGTCGGCCTTGAACTCGGCGACGGCGTCGGCCACTTCGGCCCTGCTCGGGTCCGCGCCCAGGTCGACGAGGGCGGCACCGGTGCCGAGTCTGCGCTGGAAGTCGGCGTCCTTGGCGGCGGCGTCGGCCTCGGCGGCCTTGTTCGAGGTGGCCTCGGCGGCGCCGGACTTGTAGCCGACGATGAGGCGCTCGGCCTGGATGCCGGGAGCTGCCTCGGTGAGCGCGGCCGGGACGGCGGCCGACCGGGCGGGGGCGTCCTGGGCGACAGCGACGGAGGCCGTGCCGACGGAGAGGAGGGCCGCGGAGACGGCTGCGGCGGATATCAGCTTCCGCCGCAGGGAGGGGGAGGTACGCAAGGGCTTGCCTTTCGTGGCCGTGCTCCGGGCAGCGCGGAGCATCAGTCGATTCGCTTCGTCGATGAAGCGGGCGGGGGGTGAAGCCAGGAGCGCGGCGGCCGGCCATACGTGGGGCGCGTGACCCGTTCGGGGTTACCTGTGGGTCAGCTGTGGTCGAACGATAGGCAAAGAGCAGGTCATGCGGATACAGGGGAAACCCTTGACCGGGCCGGAAACACCCCCTCTACGGTGGCCGGTTGCACGGGGGTGGCCGCTTTGCCCGCGTCTGCGCGGGGCGGACGCCCCGGTGTGCCGATGAACGCGCGGGGCCCGCGCCCCGTACTGCACGGAAGCCCGTCGTTCCCGCGCCGCCCGAGGAGGCGTTCCGGATGTTCCGGATGCCCTGGACAACCGCCCGTCGTACCAGTGCGGCGGCCGCCACCGCCCTGACCCCGCTCCTGCTGACCTTGTTCGCCGCGGCGCCCGCGCAGGCCCACGGCGCTCCCACGGATCCGGTCAGCCGGGTCTTCGCCTGCTCCCCCGACGGCGACTCCTCGGGCACGGCAGCGTGCCGGGCCGCCGTGGCGGCGAACGGCTCGCCCTTCACGGCGTGGGACAACCTGCGGGTCGCGAACGTGAACGGCCGGGACCGTCAGACGATTCCCGACGGGAAGCTGTGCAGCGGCGGCCTGCCCGCCTACAAGGGCCTCGACCTGGCCCGCTCCGACTGGCCGTCCACCCGCCTGTCCCCCGGTGCGACCCTGACCATGAAGTACGTCTCGACGATCCCGCACACCGGCACGTTCCGCATGTACCTCACCGAGCCCGGTTACGACCCGTCGAAGCCGCTGAAGTGGTCCGACCTGCCGGAGCGGCCGTTCGCCGAGGTGAAGGACCCGGCGCTGACGGACGGTGCGTACCGGATCAGGATGACGCTGCCGAAGGACCGGACCGGTCGGCAGGTGCTGTACACGATCTGGCAGAACAGCAGTACGGCGGACACGTACTACTCGTGCTCGGACGTGGTGTTCCCGGCGGCGGCCGAGGACAGCGGTGCCGGGGCGGGTACCGCCGCTTCCCCGACACCGTCGAAGACCGCGAAGAAGGAGCCCGCGAGGAGTCCAGCGCCGACCACCGCGGCCGCGGTCGCCTCGCCGAAACCTTCCGTGGCGCGTTCGGCGGCCGGTGCCGTCCCCGACTCCACTCCGGTGGCCGCCGACGCCGATCCCGGTTCCGGTCCTTCCGCGCCCATGCTGGCGGGCGGCGCCGCCGGGGTACTGGTGCTCACCGGTGGCGCCGCCCTGGCGCTTCGTCTGCGCCGACGCTGAACTACGTGGTCACGGAGTTCAGTTGACGTAGACCGGCTGGCCGTCGGCGGTCACCGGGCTGTACTTCGCGGTCCAGAAACCGCTGGCGGGGCAGAGCGAGGAGCCGGACGTCCGGGTGAACTGCTGGTTGGCAAACTTGATGCTGTTGTCGCTGTTGTCGGCCGTGCCGGACAGGCCGGCCGCCGCCTGGTAGACACAGCTGACGCTGCCCAGCAGGGTGCGCAGCACGACGGTGGTCTGGATGGTGGAACCGCTCGCCGGGGTCACGGTGACGGAACCGTCGGAGGACACGTCGGTGGTGTACGCCAGGTTGTTCACCGTGATGCTGGTGACGCCGAGGACACCGACCACGTTGGAGGAGCAGCCGCTGAAGGTCTGCCCGGTCAGGGACTCGGTGGCGGTGCCCGGCGCGGTGGGGTTGCTGCCGACCGTGGCGTTGAAGGTGGACGCCGTGCAGGTGATCCCGCTGGTACCCGTCGAGCTGGAGTAGAGGGTCGCGGTGGTGCCACTGGCCAGGGACGCGCTGATGGCCGTGCCCTCGGCGACGGGGGCGCCGCCGACCGAGCCGGTGGTGAGGACCGCGACGTCGTCCGCCGCGGCGGGGGCGGAAGCGGCCACGGCCACGGGGAGCGCGAAGGCGGCGGCAGCGGCGGTGAGGGAGAGCAGAGAACGCATACGCATGCGGGGGTGCCTCTTTCGTGAGGTGAGGGTGGGTGTGGGGGGGCGCGGACGCGCGGCGGCGTCCGCCGTTGCCGACCCGTCACGCCTTCTCCGTACGTGACGGACCGGCAACGGCATCAGGCCGGTGACCGGCCGGACGCCCAATGGGGGAGGGCTCCGGCCGGACCGGGCGAGAGATGGCGAGCCCGATACGGCCCAGGGGGGAAACGGCCGGTTCGGGTGCCGTGGAGGGTCGGACTCGGGCGGTGCAGAGCCCGTGATGGACAACTCGTCCGGGAACGCGGGCAGATGCCGCCCGACGGCTTGGATCCGGCGCCACGGATCTGGGGAAGCCAGGGAGAGTTGTAGACCTGATCATCCGTCAACGTCAAGGTGCTGTAAGCGAGTTGATCATCGATCGACGGGTTTTTATCACCGTCGGAGGCGTTGTCGATCACGGGTGGCACATAATCGACACCCTTTACTCACAACTTGCTTGACCCACGGCCGTAACCGCCGGTAACTTCCGTGGCATTACTGCGGAGTACGGGAAAGCCCTTCCAGCCGCCGGGGGTTGAAAGGAGAGGTACGCCGCAGCCACTGTCCGCGCCAGGACAACAAGCCACTGAAGCCGCACATCCGCACGTGAGCATCACTTGCGTTGACTATGCCCCTGGGAGCAGCACATGGCCTCGTCCGTCGGCACCACCTCCGAGACCCCCGAAAGCGGTTCCACCCCCGAAGCCCCCGACAGCCCCGCAAGACGCGGGCGGGTCCGGGGCCGCCGGGCCGCGATCATGGCCGTGCCGGCCGTCGCGATCACCGCGGGCCTGGCGATCATGACCGCCCAGGGCGCTCTCGGTGTCCAGTTCGCCATCTCCGGCATGCCCTTCACAGTCACTGCGGACAGCCTCGACGGCACCGGGTTCGAGCAGTTCGGCGGCCTCGACAACATGGCGGACAACAGCCCGAACGCCGGCGACACCGGCGGGCAGGTGCTGGTCGTGACCTCGGCCATCAAGAACGCGACCCTTTCCAAGCTGTGCCAGAGCGTCGACCTGGGCGGCACGAATCTGAAGATCGAGGCGGGCGCCGGGCAGGACAAGGTTCAGGCGACCGACCTGACCACGGACTCGACCGAGATGTTCGGTAACGCCTCCTTCCGCAACATCGAGATCGGCAACGACGCCAGCACCCTCACCAAGGCGGGGGTGAAGGGCCCCATCGGTGTCTTCAGCCAGCAGGCCGACGTCGTGCACATCGACGCCCTGCGCCAGACCAACTACGCCACCACGGCAGGCGTGTTCAAGCTGCCCGGCCTCAAGCTCACCTTCAGCAGCAAGGCCTGCTGATGGAGGGTCAGGAGCCGGTGAGCGGGCCCGCTGACCCAATGGGGGGACAGCAGCCCGTGGCCCAGCAGGACGCGTTCACCCGCTGGGTGTACGGACGCCCCTTCTTCGGCGGGCTGTGGCTCACCCTGGGCGGGGCATGGATCCTGCTCACCATGAAGGCCTCGGTGAAGGTCGTCCTGCACGTCGGGATGCAGGGCGTGGCGGGCTACCTCCTGCCGACCCTGATGGTGCTGCTGGGGCTGCTGATCCTCTTCAGCCCCGCCCAGCGCCTCTTCTACTCGATCACCGGCGTCCTGATCTCCATGGGCACCTGGGCCACCTCGAACCTGGGCGGCTTCATGGTCGGCCTCCTGCTGGGGGTCGTGGGCAGCGTCCTGACCTACGGCTGGCTGCCCGACCAGGATCCGCACGTGAGCCGCCGCGAGCGGCGCGGGCCGCCACGGCAGGCGCCGCAGGACGGGTCGGCGACCGGCGCGGGAGAGGCCGGTACCGACACGTACAGGGCTCAGGCCGTGACAGCCGCCGGCACACCGAGGGCTGCCCAGTAACCCGGACGTGCGGGCCGCTCCCGCAGCCGGCCCGCGCAACCGCCTTCCCCTCCCGGGGCCCGGACCGCGCAGACCCGCCCGTCACACCCCGGGCAGCCTGCGCGGTTCGACGCGTTCCTCGACCGCCCTGCCGCCGTCGCGGCTGACGCCGTAGGCGCCCTTTCCGGGCACCTCGGTCACGGCCTCGACGAGTTCGGTGCCGCGGTAGACCAGTCCGACGCCGTCGTCCGTGCAGTGGGTGACGGGCAGGGTTCCGTCCGCGACGAGGCGGTGGATCAGGGGGCGGCGGCCCGGGTCGCTGTCGTAGTGCACCCCGTTGCCGTACGGCAGGAAGCCCAACGCGTCGGTGAGGGGCCGGAGTTCGGGGCCGTACGAGCCGGTGGTGCCGCCGTCGAACCAGCACAGGGAGCCCGCGCCGACCCCGCCCATGACCCCCACCACGTCCTGCTCCAGACGGTGCCCTCGACGTCGTCCAGGTTGGGCATGGGGAACAGCAGGAGCTGCGCGAGGTCGAAGCCGGCCACCCGTGTCGCCTCGTGCACGCGTGCCGTGAAGTGCGATCGCCGGTGCGGTGTCCTCCGGCGGTGGCGACGATCGTCGGTTCTGCGGCCATTGACGAGATCCTGGTCAGCGGCCGATCGAGGACGGGGGTGAGGACGGGGAGGACGCTCGATGACCTCGACCGCGGGCTGATCCACCCCCTGCACACCGACGAGCGGGCGTCGTGCAGCCGGATCGCCTCGGTACGGGCGTCGCCGGCCGTCGCCGGGAGTCGAGCCGTGCCGCGGGCCGAGAGCGCAAGCCCGCCGGCCGCCATCTCCTCCTGCATGCTGACGGGAAGATCATTACGATGCGGAACCGAGAAGTCACTACAAGCGGCTGATCACTTGACTACCGGCGGTCACACGCGGTTGGCTCCTGGCCAGTGAAAGTTCAATCGGCCGACGCGCCCGCGTTCCGGCCGCACTTTCGCGTTCCGCCTGCCAGGCCGCACAGCGAGGTGCCGCAGCCCATGAACACTCCTCCCCCACCTCGGACTTCCTTGAGACTCCCGCGCGTGGCCGCCCTCGCCTCCGTCGCCCTCCTGCTGCTCGCCGGCTGCTCCGGGGCCGGTGACGACTCCCGGCTCGACACGGGGACGGGCGTGGCGAAGGAGGCGGGCGGCGCGGGGCTGAGGATCGCGCTGATCACCCACGGCGGCGAGGGCGACGCCTTCTGGGAACGTGTGCAGAAGGGGGCCGAGGCCGCCGCCGCGAAGGACGGTGTCGACCTGACGTACGCCAACGACTCCGATCCGGCGGGGCAGGCCCAGTTGGTCCGTGACGCGATCGGTGAGCGGGTCGACGGCATCGCGGTGACCCTGGCCAAGCCGGCCGCGATGAAGGCTCCGGTGGCCGCGGCGCGGGCGGCCGGCATCCCGGTGGTGGGCCTCAACTCCGGTATCGACGCCTGGAAGTCGCAGGGGCTGCTGGAGTACTTCGGCCAGGACGAGATCGTGGCCGGCGCGGCCGTCGGCGACAAGCTGAACGGCCTGAAGGTCAAGCACGCGCTGTGCGTCATCCACGAGCGGGGCAACGTCGCCCTGGAGGCGCGCTGCGCCGGAGTGAAGAAGACGTTCGGCGGCGAGACCGAGAACCTGTACGTGGAGGGCACCGACCCCCAGGCGGTGGACACCGTCCTCACGGCCAGGCTGCGACAGGACCCCGGCATCGACGAAGTCGTCACCCTCGGCGCGCAGTTCGGGCTGGACGCCGTGGACTCGGTGAAGGCCGCCGGCAGCCGGGCCCACGTCGCCACCTTCGACCTCAACAACGACCTGGTCAAGGCGGTCCGCGCCGGGGACGTGCAGTTCGCCGTGGACCAACAGCCGTATCTGCAGGGCTACCTCGCCGTGGACTCGCTGTGGCTGTACCGGACCAACGGCAACATCAGCGGGGGCAGCGTGGCTCCCGTACTCACCGGGCCCGCGTTCGTCACCCGGACGAACGTCGCCGCGGTCGCGAAGTTCGCCGCTGCCGGCACGCGGTGACCCCCCTTTCCCACAACCGCTCCCCCCGGAACAGCCCACCCCGCTCTCACTGACCGCCCAAGGACGACCATGCCCGACCGGAAAGGCGCCCGGCGCCGCCTCGGCTCCATACGTCTCTCCCTCATCATGCTGGCGCTGGTGCCGAGCGTCACGCTCGCCGCGATGTGGGGTGTGACGACCACGCAGGTGTTCGCGGAAGGCCTGCGACTGCGCTCGCAGACCGAGCTCAGCAGGTCGACCGGCGCGATGGGCACCGAGGCCACGCTCGCGCTGCAGGGCGAACGCGCGGTGTCCGCCGCCTGGCTGGCCAAGGTGCCCGGTTCCCGGGCCGCCCTGGACGAGAAGCGGGCGGCCACGGACGCGGCGGTCGCCAAGCTCGTACAGCAGTCCGAGGAGATCCAGCGGGCGCCCGCGCGCATCGCCGACCAGCTGTACTCGGTTCTCGGCTCGGTGGGCAGCCTGGAGTACTACCGCGACCAGGTGGACCACCCCACGGACATCACCGCCGAGCAGGCCCTCGACCAGTACACGTCGATCGTCGACGACCAGATACACGCCTTCCAGCAGCTCTCGCAGGTCGACGACGGCGACCTCACCTCGCAGGCCGGGCCGCTCGTCGCCCTCGAGCACGCGGCGGAGCTGACCTCGCAGGAGGATGTGGCGCTCACCCTGGCCTGGCCGTCCGGGCATCTCGACGAGAAGGCATGGGAGCACTTCGTCCAGCTGGTGAACACGCGCCGGTGGCTCGTCGAGGACCAGATCGTGCCCGCGCTGAGCGGCGAGGCGAAGACGCAGACCCAGCGGATCCTCGCGAGCGAGGACTGGCGGACCCTGACGGCGGTCGAGGACCAGGTCCTCGCCGCGCGGCCGGCCGACGGCTCGGGGCGGGTGGCCCTGCCGGACGCGGGGAAACGGTGGTCGGCGGCGATGGAGAAGGTCTCCGTCCGCTACACCGCCCTGATCCGGCAGCAGACCTCGGGGCTGCTGACCCGGAGCGCGGACAAGGCGCACGAGCAGCTGCTGACGGCGGCCTCGCTCAGCGCGGGCGGGCTGATCGCGCTGCTGGTGTGTCTCGTCATGTCCTGGCGGATCACCCGTTCGCTGTCCCGGCGGCTGCGGGGCCTGCGGGAGGCCACGCTGGGCCTCGCCCAGGAGCGGCTGCCGGACGTGGTCGCGCGGCTGGAGCGGGGTGAGAAGGTCGATGTGGACCGTGCCGCACCGGAGTTGGACTACGGATGGGACGAACTGGGGCAGGTGGCCAAGGCGTTCAACGCGGCACAGCGGACCGCCGTGGTGACCGCCGTCGAACTCGCGGACACCCGGCGGGGGTTCCAGAAGGTGATCCTCGGGATCGCCCGGCAGAGTCAGAACCTGGTCAACCTCCAGCTCAGCCGGCTGGACACGCTGGAGCGCGAGCACCAGGACCCGGACGTCCTGTCGGGGCTGTACGAACTCGACTCCACGGCCAGCCAGTTGAGGCGGTACGAGGAGAACCTGGTCATCAT
The DNA here is from genome assembly GCF_040607335.1 of Streptomyces sp. NPDC005303. Classification (NCBI taxonomy): domain Bacteria; kingdom Bacillati; phylum Actinomycetota; class Actinomycetes; order Kitasatosporales; family Streptomycetaceae; genus Streptomyces; species Streptomyces sp. NPDC005303. The sequence goes on from NZ_JBEXGM010000010.1 coordinate 17,237, forward strand.
CAGCGGTGGCCGGCCGCGGCGCAGCTGGACCGAGCCGGTCGCGCTGATCGACATCCTGCGCAGCGCGGTGGGTGAGGTCGCCGAGTACCAGCGGGTGGAGGTGCACACCGAGGAGGAGGTCTGCCTGGCCCCGCCGGCGGTCGCGGACGTGATCCACCTGCTGGCCGAACTGATCGAGAACGCCACGCTGTACTCGCCCGCGCCGAGTCCGGTCGGGGTACGGGCCGGGCTGGTCGCCAAGGGGCTGGCCATCGAGGTCGAGGACCGGGGCCTCGGCATGTCGGAGGACGAGTACGCCGCCTTCAACGCCCATCTGGCCGAGGCCCCCAAGTTCGACGTGGTCGCGCTCGCCGACGATCTCCGCCTCGGCATGTTCGTCATCGCCCGCCTCGCCAACCGCCACGGGATCCAGGTGACCCTGCGCTCCTCGCCGTACGGCGGAACGACGGCGATCGTCCTGATCCCGCACGAGATCGTCGTACGGGAGGAGGTCGAGCCGGAGGGCCGGGGTGAGGTGAGGGCGGCGGTGAGCGCGAGGACGACGGCCGGGGTCAGCGCAGCCGCAACGGCCGGCGAGGAGGGTCCGGCCGCGGCTCCGACGGGCGCGGGGCGCGGGGCGGGCCCCGCGGGGACCAGGACCTCGACCGGCACGGACCGTACGGCGGACTCGGCCGACTCGGCGGGCGCCCGTCCCGACGACCCGGCGGACCCCTCGGAGACCAGAACCTCGACCGGCACGGACCGTACGGCGGACTCGGCCGACTCGGCGGGCGCCCGTCCCGACGACCCGGCGGACCCCTCGGAGACCAGAACCTCGACCGGCACGGACCGTACGGCGGACTCGGCCGACTCGGCGGGCGCCCGTCCCGACGACCCGGCGGACCCCGCGGGCGTCCCGGGAGCTGCGGACCCGGCCGAGCCGGGCGGTGTGCGGGACGCGGAGTCGGCGGCCGGGGCGGTGTCCGGCCGAGCGTCGTCCCGACCGGACACCGCGGCGCAGGACACGCCCACCCCCCGCCCCGACGGCCTCACCCCGCTTCCCCGACGGGTCCCGCAGACCAGTCTCGCCGTCGAACTGCGCGAGGAGGCCACGACCACCTGCCCGGAAGAGGACGCCGACGAGTTCACCGCGGACCGCGCGGCCTCCTCGCTCGCCGGATTCCAACGCGGCACGCTCCGCGCCCGGGACGAGGACGACGATGCCCTCGACACCCCGCAGGCCCCGACCGCGAGGCGCTCCCCCGCCGACGACCCACACGGTCCAGCACAGGTCCCCGCCCCCGCCGACGACCACTCCGGCGCCCACGAACCCACCGACGGGACCCACCCACCGCAGGACCCGCCCCCCGCCGCCGTATCGAAGAAGGCGACCGCTGACGGGACCGACCCGCTCGACATCCCCGAGGACGTCACCACCGACGACCCGCACGGTTCGCCCGGCACACCGCAGGCCCCGGGCCCCGCCGGGCCCCCCGCCCCGCAGGACCGGGCCGTCGCCGCCCGTACTCCCCACACCGATCGCTCATGAAGGACACGCCATGACACGCCCCACCCCCGCCACGCACACCCAGCTGGACCAGCTGCTCACCGGACTCGTGGAGCGGGTCGCCGACGTGACGCAGGCTGTCGTGCTCTCGGAGGACGGGCTGGTCGTCAGCAAGTCCACCGGGTTCCTGCGCGACGACGCCGAGCGGCTGGCGGCGACCGCGTCCGGTCTGATGAGCCTGAGCAAGGGCGTCAGCATGGATTTCCGGGGCGGCCCGGTGCGCCAGGCGCTCATCGAGATGGCCAACAGTTTCCTGATCCTCACCTCCGCGGGCCCCGGCGCTCATCTCGTCGTCCTCACCGGCCCGAACGCCGACGTCGGTGTCGTGGCCTACCAGATGAACATGCTGGTGAAGAAGATCGGCGAGCACCTCAGCGCGGCACCACGGGCCGGCATCGGCCCCACCGGCGGGTGAGGTGACCGACAGTGACGCCTCGGGCAGGCTGGTGAGACCGTTCGCCCTGACCGGCGGCCGGACCAGACCCAGCCGCGCCGACTTCACCCTCATCACGACGGTGACCGCGGTGGATCCGCCACCGGAAGGGGCCCCGCGCCCGCAGGCCGAGCAGACCCGCATCCTGCGCCGGTGTGCCCGCCCGGTCGCCGTGGCGGAGCTGGCCGCGCTGCTCGACCTCCCGGTCAGCGTGGTCGTGATCATGCTGTGCGATCTGCTGGAGGCGGGCCTGATCACCGCGCACCCGCCGCGTCCCGTCTCGCCCCGCACCCCGGACCTGGACCTGTTGCAGAAAGTGAGGGAAGGCCTTGGCCGGCTCTGACACGTTCCCCACCGAGACAGCCGGTACTCCCGCCGCACCCGACACCGTCAAGATCCTCATCGCCGGCGGCTTCGGCGTCGGCAAGACCACCATGGTCGGCTCGGTCAGCGAGATCACGCCGCTGCGCACGGAGGAACCCCTCACCGTCGCGGGCCTGGGCGTCGACGACCTCGCCGGGATCGAGGCGAAGCGGGCCACCACCGTGGCCATGGACTTCGGCCGGATCACCATCAGCGACGAACTCGTGCTCTACCTCTTCGGCACCCCGGGCCAGCAGCGGTTCTGGTTCATGTGGAACGACCTCGCCGTCGGCGCCCTGGGCGCGGTCGTCCTCATCGACGTCCGCCGCCCGGAGTCGAGCTTCGCCGCCGTGGACTTCTTCGAACGCCGCCGCATCCCCTTCGTCGTCGCCGTGAACGGCTTCGACGGGCAACACCCTTACCCCGCCGAGGACATCAGGGAGTCCCTCGCCCTCCCGCAGGACGTCCCGGTGGTGTTGTGCGACGCACGGCGACGCGAGTCCTCCCGGGACGTGCTGATCGCCCTCCTGGACCTGCTGATCGCCGCGGCCGTCGAGTAGCGGCGCACAGCCGTCGGGGAGCGGCGCTCACCCGTCAGCCGCCGGAAAGTCCTTGTCCGGGGACGGGATCAGTCGGGCCGTCAGGTCCGGTTCGGGCATGCCGCGGTCGAAGGGATCCTCGGCCCGCGGATGCGGTGACGGTCGTCGACCTCGGACCTCGGCACCCGCGATGACGGCGACTGTGGCGCCCACGCCGGACTGTACGGCTGTGTCGCCGGCGGACGGGCCCGGAAGCGCGGCGTAGCCGACCGCCGGGCCGACACCTATTAGAGCCCCCACTCTCGGGCGTCGGCGGAACTCGGGACGCGACCTTCGAGTCCGGGGAAGCGGGAGGAGACTCCCCCTTCCCCGGACTCACCGGGTCTGTCCGACCGGCACCGCGTCAGCCGAGCCCGTTCGCCTTCAGCCACGCCTTCGCCACGTCCAGCGGGTCCTTGTTGTCCAGCTGGACCTGGGTGTCCATGTCGAGGAGCGCCTTGGTGTCCAGCTTGGCCGAGACCGCGTTCAGGGCGGCCACGCCCTCCTTGCTGAGACCGGACTTGTAGACCAGCGGGGTCACGTTCGCGAAGCCGAAGAGGTTCTTCGGGTCCTGGAGGACGACGAACTTCTCCTTGGTGATGGTCGGGTCGGTCGTGAAGATGTCCGCGGCCTGCACGGTGTTCTTCTTCAGCGCCGCCTGGGTCAGCGGACCGCCCGCGTCGAGGGCCTTGAAGGACTCGAACTTCAGGCCGTACTGGGATTCGAGCCCGAGCAGACCCTGCTGCCGGGTCTGGAACTCCGGGGAACCGCCGATGACCAGGTCCGGGGCGATGTCCTTGAGGTCGGCGAGCGTGGACTCGGTGGTCAGGTTGTACTTCTTCGCGGTGGCCGCGTTGACCGTGACCGAGTCCTTGTCCTCCGCCGGCGCCGAGTCGAGCAGCGTCAGCTTGGAGTCGAGCTTGGCCTTGGCCGCGGCGTCCACGGCCTCCAGCGACTCCTGCTTCGCGTCCTTGTCCAGGTAGGCGAGCAGCGAGCCGTTGTACTCGGGCAGGACGGTGATGGAGCCGTTCTTCAGCAGGCCGTAAGTGGTCTCGCGGCTGCCGATGTTGGGCTTGTAGGTGACCTCGATGCCCTTGGCCTTCAGGGCCTCGCCGTAGATGTCGGCGAGCAGGATACTCTCGGCGAAGTTGTTCGAGCCGACGACGACGGTGTCGCCGCCTGCGCCTCCCGTGTCCTCGCTCAGCGGGTCGGAGCCGTCGTCGGAGGACCCACATCCCGCGAGCAGGACCGTGGCGGCGGCGAGCGCGACGGCGGCCACGCCGGGGTTCTTCCTGATGGACCTGCGGTGTACGGCGGTAGAAGTCACGATTCCCGTTCCGGAACTCAGGGGATGCAGGGTGGGTCAGGGCCTCCGAGAAGGGAAGCCCTTGCACTGATCCAATCCAGCCTGTTCTGGCTCAGTCAAGACCAACCTGGTCACAATTGGTGTCAACCCGTAGTCGGTTGTGAAGGAAGCGCGAAACCGGCACGCGGAGCGTGGGTCAGGTTGTAACGGATTCTTGACTCAGGGTGGCAACAAGCGCTGTCCGAAGAGGCTGTAGTCTCGCCGAAGTTGGCGCCGGTCACACAGGCGTGCGGGAGCCACTCAGGTGTCCCTACGCACCGTCCCGTAGTGATCAGAACCGGCCAGGAGCGCTCCCGCGCACCGGCCGAGACACCCATGAAGGAGGGCTGGTGTCCACGAACGAGGTGGACGCGTCCACCCGGTCGGCACCGCCGCCGTACCGGGACGGTGCACGCGGCAACCGGGGCCTGCGGGACTTCGCCGAGCGCTGGCCGTTCCGGCGCAAGCTGAACATCCTGGTGGGTGTGCCCCTCGCGGTGGTCGCCGTACTGCTGGCCTATCTCTTCGCCGATCAGGTCGGCCAGTCACAGGACGCGTCGGACGCGGCCCAGCTGGTGCGGGACAGTGCGCAAGTGGCCAAGCTGGTCGGGCAGTTGGAGGCCGAGCACCAGCAGGCCGTCCTGCTCTCCGTGCGCCACCAGGCCAGCTGGGACGGCGCCACCCCCTCGCGGTCCGCCTATCGCGAGGCCCAGATCCGCGTGAACAACCAGGTCGAGAAGGTCCACGCGGCCTTCGGCGACCGGCTGCCCACGGAGGAGGCCAAGGCCCTTCGCGAGGTCAACGGCCTGGAGGACCTGCGCAACACCATCGAGAGGTCCTACCTGCCCGCCGACAACATCGACCCGGCCTACAGCGACGCCGCAAAGGGCCTGATCGACGGCCTCGGGCTGGACCGCGACCCGGCCCTCGCCGCCACCTTCACCGGCAACCTGCTCGACTCGCTGCTGCGCGCCGACGCCGCGCACGGCTCCTTCGAGACGGGCGTCTTCTCCGCGACGACCGGTGACTCCAACGCCCTCATCGAACTGATCGGCGCGATCGGCTCCTACGACGAGTACACCCACCAGGTCGAGCGCTTCGGCCGGTTCGCCACGCCGGAGCAGACCGAGGAACTCGGCGACATCGAGCACAACAGCGCCCAGGCGACGATCGCCCGGCAGTACGCCGAGCTCCAGATCGACCCCGGCGCGCTCCAGGCGGAGAGCCCGGCCGAGATCAAGAACGCCTTCCAGACGGCGCTCGACTCCTACCCGGACTACCGCGCCCAGGCCCGGACCCGGCTGAAGACCACCACCTCGCTCATCGACCAGATCGCCGACCGCGCCGACACCGCCTCCCGGGACGCGCGCTCGAACGCGGCCTGGCTGCTCGGCTCGGCGCTGCTCGGCTTCGTGCTCTGGCTCGCCTTCTCGGTCGCCGTACGGCGCTCGGTGGTGCGCCCGGTGCAGGCGCTCACCGGTGCCGCCAAGCAGGTCGCCGAGGTGGCGGGCCGTGAGCTCGCCCGCGTGGCCGACGACGACACCGAGGACGACGGTCCGCCGCGGCTCCAGGAGATGCCGGTCACCGCGAAGGACGAGATCGGCGACCTCGCCGACGTGTTCAACCAGGTGCAGACCACGTCGCTCGCGCTCCTCGAACGCCAGGTGCTCAGCCGCCGCAATGTCGCCGAGATGTTCGGCAACGTGGGCCGCCGGGTCAGCAACTTGACCACCCGGCAGCTGGCCCTGATCGACGCGGTCGAGCGCGGCGAGACCGATCCGGCGCTCCTGGAACGCCTCTACAGCATCGACCACATCGCGGTCCGGCTGCGCCGCAACGCCGACAGCCTGATGCTGCTCGCGGGCATCCGCGAGACCGGTCTCGGCTCCGGGCCGCTCGCCCTCACCAACGTCGTCCGCGCCGCGCTCGGCCAGATCGAGGGCTTCCGGCGGGTCTCCCTCCAGGCCGGCACGGAGGTGATGGTCGAGCCGGACATCATCGGCGACCTCACCCTGATGGTGGCCGAACTCGTCGAGAACGCCGTGTCGTTCTCGCCCGCCGGCAGCCCCGTCGAGGTGATCGTCAAGGACAGCCACGAGGGTGCGCTGATCGTGATCTCCGACCACGGTCTGGGCATGAGCGCCGAGCGCCTGCAGGAGGAGAACGCCCGCCTCATCCGCCGCGAGCGCCTCGACCTCGTCCCGACGAAGGTGCTCGGCCTGTTCGTGGTCGGCACCCTGGCGCGCCGCTGGGAGGTGAGCGTGGTCCTCTCCCGCACACCGGGCGGCGGCGTGACGGCCGAGGTGACCATCCCCTCCGCCCTCCTACTGGCGATGAGCCCGATGGCGGTCGCCGCGGGCGCGGACTCCGGCGCGGTGTCGGGTACGACGGCGGATTCCCGTACGGTCTCGGCGGCGGCCCCTGGCACGCGCCCGATACCCGCTTGGGCGTCGGACACCGGCCCGGACCCGACACCGGCCCCGGCTCCGGTCCGAGTGACAGCTCCTACGGCCGTACGGCCCGAGTCCGGCCAGGAGGCAGCCGCCGCCCCGCCCGCCCGGAGTACCGCGGCCACCGAGCCCGGCGTCACGGGAACCGCTTCCGGCGACGGCGATCACGCCCCTCTCCCCCGCCGGGTCCCCCACCGCGACACAACCGCCGCCGACCCGACCGCCGCCGACCCGGACGCGGCGTCCACGGCCCCACCCCCGTTCATTCCGAAGGCCCGCACCGGCGAAGCACCCGGGAACGGCGACGGAGGCGACGCGGCCCGCCCGCTGCGCCGCCGAGTGCGCGGCGCCACCCTGCGGACCACCGTCGGTGCCGACGCCGTAGCGAAGAAGGCCCCGCTTCCGCCCGCCGACGCCGAGGCCGTACGCGACGCGCTCGACGAGTTCGAGGCGGCCGTGGAGCGCGCCCACCGGGACAGCGAGACCGGCAGCCACACCAGACCCGTACTCGGCAACGACGTGGAAACCCACCCGACCGCATCCAACCCCCCGCACGATCAGAACCACTCCCCGGAAGGAGCGGAGCAGTGAGCACGTCCACAGGTGACACGCCTACGGAAGGCACCACGCCCGCCGACCTGCAGGCCGCCGCAGCCGACTTCACCTGGCTGCTGAACCGTTTCGCGACGGAGACGGCAGGCGTCGTCGACGCCATCGCCGTGTCCTCGGACGGGCTGCTCATAGCCGTCTCGGAGCTGCGCGAGCACGCGGACTCCGAACGCCTCGCCGCGATCGTCTCCGGCATCACGAGCCTGGCCGCCGGAGCCTCCGGCAACTACGGACTCGGCGGCCTCAACAAGGTCATCATCGACCTGGAGGGCGGCCACGTCCTGGTCTCCGCGATCGGCAGCGGCGCCGTGCTCGGCGTCGTCACCGACAAGGAGGCCAAGCTCGGCAACATCGCGTACGAGATGACGCTGTTCGCGAACCGCGCCGGTGCCGCGCTCAGCCCCCAGCTCGTACTCGAACTGAAGAACAGCGTCGGCACCGTGTCGAAGCGCTGACCGAGGAGGAAGCGCAGTCATGGCGGACGGCAGCACGCCTCCGAACCCGGAGCCGGGCGGTCCCGCGCCCGCCGTACGGCCGTTCCTCGTCACCGCCGGCCGGGTGGCACCCGATCCGTCCGGCCGGACGATGCCCGTCGAGACCCAGGTGGTGGCCACCGCCGAGGGGCTCGCCGTGCTCGACCGGCTCGCCTTCGAACAGCACGACATCGTCGCCGCGTGCCGCATCCCGCAGTCCATCGCGGAGATAGCGGCCCGGCTGCGGCTGCACCTGAACGTGGTCAGGATCCTCGCCGAGGACCTGCGCACGGCCGGTCAGCTGACGGTGCACGTGCCCGACACCGACGTCACCCACGACGCCTCCGTCCTGCGCAGGCTCATCGACGGCCTGCGTGCCATCCCCGACTCCCGAGGGGTACTCCGTGACACCGACTGAACCGGCCACCCGGCCCTCGGCCGCGCCCTCCGCCGCCGTACGACCGCCGTTGCCGGTCAAAATGGTGATCGCGGGCGGCTTCGGGGTGGGCAAGACCACCGCGGTCGGCTCGATCTCCGAGATCGAGCCGCTGACCACCGAGGCCGCCATCACCGAGGTCGCCGCCGGGGTGGACGATCTCAGCCACACCCCGCGCAAGACCACGACGACGGTCGCGATGGACTTCGGCTGCATCACCGTCGACCCGACCCTGAAGCTGTACCTGTTCGGCACGCCGGGCCAGGAGCGCTTCGGGTTCATGTGGGACGACATCGTCGAGGGCGCGGTGGGCGGACTCGTCATCGTCGACACCCGCCGCCTGGACGACTGCTACGCCGCGGTCGACTACTTCGAGCACAAGCAGATCCCGTTCGCGGTCGCCGTCAACGCCTTCGACGGCAGGGTCGAACACACTCTGGACGAGGTCCGCTGGGCCCTCGACGTCAACGACCGGGTCCCGGTGATCGTGTTCGACGCGAGGGAGCGCGGTTCGGTGAGGGACGCGCTGCTGGTCGTCCTCGAACAGGCCTTGGAGCGTACGGGGGGATGACGACGAGGACCGGGGCTGCTGCCCCGGTCCTTCGTCTAGTTGCTCCTGAGCACTCCACGCGACACGGTCAGCCTGGTGATCCCCCAGAACAGAGCGAGCGTGACCAGCGCCAGCGCGGCGACCAGCGTCGCGCCGCCCACCACCTTCTCGTAGTTGCGCTGGTAGAGCCCGTCCACGATGTACCGCCCGAGCCCGCCCAGGGAGACGTAAGCGGCGATCGTGGCGGTCGACACGATCTGGATGGCCGCCGACCGCAGTCCGCCGAGGATGAGCGGAAGGGCGACCGGAAGCTCGACCCGGAACAGCACCTCCACGTCGTGCATGCCCATCCCCCGGGCCGCGTCCACCGGAGCGGGGTCCACCGACCGCATCGCCTCGTAGCTGGTGACCAGGATCGGCGGCACGGCGAGCACGACCAGCGGGATCATCACGTTGATCAGGCCGAACCCGAGCGACAGGGTCATCAGCACCAGCAGACCGAAGGTGGGCACGGCCCGCCCGGCGACGGCGATGAAGGCCAGCGCGTTGCCGCCCCGCCCGTAGTGCCCGGTGACGAGGCCCACCGGCAGTCCGATCGCCGCGGCGATGGCGAGCGCCTCCAGGGTGTACTGGACGTGCTCCCCCAGCCTCGTGGGAATGCCGTCGTAGCCCTGCCAGTGCGCGCTGTCGCTGAAGAAGGCGTTAATGAAGTTGAGGACGTTCACCGGGCGGCGACCTCCGGTTCGGGCCGCTGCGCGCGCCGCGCACGCGCGCCGCTCGGCATCCACGGCGTCAGAAGCAGTCGTACGGCGACCAGCAGCCCGTCGGCGAGGATCGCGAGGACGGCCATGGTCACCACGGCGTTCACCGCGAGTTCGGGCCGGTTGTAGATGTTGGCGTCGTTGATGAGGTTGCCGAGCGCTCCCTGGTTGCCGATGAGCGCGCCGACGCTGACGAGGGAGATACTCGACACGGTCGCCACCCGCAGCCCCGCGATGATGGCGGGCACGGCGATCGGCAACTGGACCTGGAGGTAGCGGCGTACGGGTCCGAAGCCCATCGCCGTCGCGGCCGCGAGGGTCTCCTGCGGCACCGAACGGACGCCGTCGACGATCGCCGGGACCAGGATGACGAGCGTGTAGACGGTGAGCGGGATCATCACCGTGAGTTCGGTCTGGCCGGTGTAGTCGATGAGGACCACGAAGAAGGCCAGCGAGGGGATGGCGTACAGCACGGTCGTCACCCACAGCACGGGCGGGTACAGCCACCGGAAGCGCACGCACAGCTGGGACAGCGGCAGGGCGATCAGCAGCCCCACGAGGACGGGCAGCAGGGCTTCCCTGAGGTGCAGCCCGATCAGCCCCAGCCAACTGTGCTGGAGGTCGCTCGGAATGTCGAAGAACCCGCTCATGGACCGACCTTGGTGTCCGTACGACCCTCGGCGTGCGCCCCGCGGATCGCCTCGCCGATGGCCTGCTGGGAGACCACGCCGGCCACCCGTCCCTCGGCGTCGACCCCGACGGCCCACCCGGTGGGCGAGAGCACGGCACAGTCGAGCGCGGCCCGCAGCGAGTCGCTACCGGCGACGAACGGCCGCCCGTACGGCAGCAGCCGTGCCGGGTCGACACTGCCCGCGGTGAGGTCTCCCGGCTCGCTCCAGCCGAGGGGCCTGCCGTCCACGTCCGTGACGAGGAGATAGGGCGCGTCGGCGGTGCCGCGGGCGGCGATCTGCTCGGCGGTGGCGTCGACCGCGACGACCGGCGTGGTGAGCAGCCCGAGTCCCGCGGAGGGGAAGAAGGAGAGCCGCCGGATGCCCCGGTCGGTGCCGAGGAAGTCCTCGACGAACGCGTCGGCGGGGCTGGAGAGGAGTTCGGCGGGCGGCGCGTACTGGGCGAGCTTGCCGCCGGTGCGCATCACGGCGACCATCGTGCCGATCTTGACGGCCTCGTCGATGTCATGGGTGACGAAGACGATGGTCTTGCCCAACTCGTCCTGGATACGCAGGAGTTCGTCCTGGAGCCCCTTACGGACGATGGGGTCGACGGCCGAGAACGGCTCGTCCATCAGCAGCACCGGCGGATCGGCGGCGAGCGCCCGCGCCACGCCGACGCGCTGCTGCTGTCCGCCGGAGAGCTGGTAGGGGTACCGCTTGGCGAGCGAGCCGTCGAGCCCGACCCGCTCCATCAGCTCCCGGGCCCGGGCCCGCGCCTTCTCCTTGCCCCAACCCAGCATCCGGGGCACGGTGGCGATGTTGTCGACGATCGTGCGGTGCTGGAAGAGACCGGCGTTCTGGATGACGTACCCCATGGACCGGCGCAGCGTGTTGACCGACTGCTGCCTGCTGTCCTTGCCGTCGATCAGGATGGTCCCCTCGCTGGGCTCGACCATCCGGTTGATCATGCGCAGGGTCGTCGTCTTGCCGCAGCCCGAGGGACCGACGAGGACCGTGATGGAACGGTCGGGGATCTCCAACGAGAGCCGGTCGACCGCCACCGTGCCGTCCGGGTACCGCTTGGTGACTGAATCTATCCGTATCAAAGCGCCGAATACCCTTCGGGTCTGGCAGAAGTCGTCCGTATTCGGCCGGTCCAGCAGGCCGTCCGGCAGAGTCTAGACCGGTTGTGTTACGTCACCGTGGTCGGTGTCGGGGCGCTGTGGGTGTCCTGTGGGTTCCCTGATTCTCATCCTTCGTTCAGCGAAGCCACAGGGATCGCCCAGGACCGGGCTCGATGGTCATGACAACCACCGCTCGGAGACCTGGAGTACGTGCCATGACGACCCTCGCCCCACCGCCCGCGCCGACCACCCAGGACGGCCGGCACCGGGCCGCGCCGCCCGCCGCGGGCAGCCGGCTGCGCAGACTGTTCACCGGCGCCCCGGAGGACCCGCGCTGGGCCCGCCCCGCCCTCTGGGCGATCCTGGTGCTGGCCACGGCGCTGTACGCCTGGAACCTGTCGTCCATCACCGGCAACACCTTCTACGACGCGGCCGTCTACTCCGGCACCAAGAGCTGGAAGGCGTTCTTCTTCGGGGCCCTGGACTCCGGCAGCTTCATCACGGTCGACAAGCCACCCTTCGCCCTCTGGGTGATGGGCCTGTCCGCCCGGGCCCTCGGATACGGCACCTGGCAGTTGATGCTGCCGATGGTCGCGCTCGGCACCGGCTCGGTGGCCCTGCTGCACCGCATGGTCAAGCGGGACTTCGGCGCCGTCGCGGCCACGATCGCGGCGCTCGCGCTCACTCTCACGCCCATCACCGTCGCCATCAACCGGGACACCAATCCCGACCCGGTCCTGGTCTTCCTGATGCTGCTCGGCGCCGCCGCGCTGATGAAGGCCGTACGCACCGGACGCTTGCTGCCGCTGGTGTGGTCGGGGGTCGCGATCGGCTTCGCGTTCAACACCAAGATGATGCAGGCGTACGTCGTCCTGCCGGTCTTCTTCCTCGTCTACCTCTGGGCCGCTCGGGCCGGTCTGGGCAGGCGCATCCGCAACCTCGCCGTCGGCACGGTGGCCCTGGTCGTCTCCAGCGCCTGGTGGATGGTGGTCGTCGATCTCATCCCCGCCTCCTCCCGGCCGTACATCGGCGGCTCCACCGACAACACCGTGTGGGACCTGGTCATCGGCTACAACGGCTTCGGCCGGATCTTCGGGGCGAGTTCCTCGGTGGGCTCGCAGGGCAACGGCGCGAGTTTCGGCGGCGAGGCGGGCCTGTACCGGTTGTTCAACAGCATCATGGGCGGCCAGATCTCCTGGCTGATCCCCTTCGCGATCATCGCCCTGATCGGCGGACTGGTGCTGTGCGGCCGGGCTCCCCGTACGGACGCCAAGCGGGCGGCGCTGCTGCTGTGGGGCGGCTGGTTCGTCCTGCACTACCTGACCTTCGCGCTCGCCGAGGGCACCTTCCACCCGTACTACGTCACCGCCATGGCACCCGGCGTCGCTGCTCTGGCCGGTATCGGCGCGGTGATGCTGTACGGGGCCTTCCGGCAGGGTTCGGCGGCGAAGTGGGGCTGGGTCCTGCCGACGGCGATCGCGGCCGGCACGGTGTGGGCGGTCGTCCTGCTCCAGCGGGTCTCCGGCTCCGGGACGATCTACACGGTCGCAGAGGTGGTGGCCGGGGTCGCGGGTGCGGTCGCGGTGATCGGACTGCTGCTCGGCCTGTTCACCGGGCGACAGCGCCTGACGGGCATCGCGGCCCTCGCGGCGGTCGTCGCCCTGCTCGCCGGTCCCGCCGCGTACTCCGCGTCGGCGGTCGGCTCCAGCACCAACGGCACCAACCCGACGGCCGGACCGAGCACCGGCGGGATGGGCGGGGGCGGCGGCATGGGCGGCGGTCAGCGGCCCAGTGGGAGCGGCGGCCCGGGCGGTGGCACCGGCACGAGCAAGAGCGGCAGTGCACCGAGCGGCTCCAGCAGCTCCAGCAGCCGGTCCACGGGCCAGTCCGCGTCCGGCCGTACCGCCGGAGGCATGGGCGACACCCAGGTCTCCTCCGCGACGATCACGTACCTGAAGCAGCACCAGGACGGCGCCACCTGGCTGGTCGCGGTCGCCACCGACCAGACCGCCTCCTCGATCATCCTGGAGTCCGGTGAGCCGGTGATCTCCATGGGCGGCTGGTCCGGCTCCGACAACGCCATGACCCTCGCCAAGCTCAAGAGCCTCGTGAAGTCCGGCAAGCTGCACTACATCGTCGTCGGCGACAGCGGCCAGGGCTCCTCGAACTCCGAGATCTCCACCTGGGTCAAGAAGAACGGCACAGCGGTCTCCACCTACAGCGGCTTGTACCGCCTCGGCTGACCGGCACGACACGCAGAGGGCGGGCCGCAGGTGAACAGAACCGGCGGCCCGCCCTCGCGACGTGTCCTGTCAGGGCACGGCCGGAAAGTCCGGCGTACGCAGCACCCGGCGCTCCGCGTCCACCGCGAACACCTCACAGCCCGCCAGGGAGGCGGCCCAGTCGACGCCCTCGGGGCCCAGGGCGAAGGCCGCCGTGGCGACCGAGTCGGCCTCCGTGAGGGTCGGGGCCACGACGGTGAGGCTGAGCAGGCCCGTCGCCGCACGTCCGGTGCGGCCGTCGATGATGTGGTCGCCCCGCTCATAGCGCGCGGACGTCGCGACCGCCCCGGCGTCGAGCGAGAGGACCGTGCACAGCTTGTCGGCGTGCTCGGGGTGCCGTACGCCCACCCGCCAGGGACCGCCGGCGGCGACCACGTCACCGCCGGCGTTCAGGACGAACCGCGTCGCGCCTGCCGAAGCCAACAGCTCCGCCGCCCGCTGCACCGACCAGCCCTTGACCACCGCGCAGGGGTCGAGACGGCGGCCGGGCAGCCGTACGTCGAAGGCGCCGCCGGTGGCTTTCCGGTAGTGCTCGCACAGGGCGAGGATCTCGCGCAGGTCCGTGCTCAGCTCGTCCGCTGACAGCTCGCCCCGGTCGTACCGCGACACCTCGCTGTCGTCCTTGAACGGGCTGAACCGGGCGTCGACCTCGTGCAGCCACGCGAAGACGCCGTCCGCCGCGGCCTCGGGGACGTGCTCGTCGTCGACCCGGAGCGAGACCGGGAATCCCATGACGTGTTCGACGCGGTGCAGCATGGTCGGTACTTCAGCCCCTCGCGTCGATCGCGGCCTGGAGGGACTCCTTGTAGGCCTCGCTGGTGATCGTGGCACCGGAGACGGTGTCGATGTCCGCGCTCTGCGCCTTCAGCGTCTCCGCCACCAGCACCGGCACGGCGGCCGTCGTCTGCGGGTGGTTCGGCTGCTGGAGCATCTTCACCGCGGTGATCTTCGTACCGGCGAAGGTCACCTGGACCTGCACGGGTCCCTTCTCCGTGCTGAGGGCCGAACCGTCGACGGTCTGGGAAGACGCCTCGGAAGCGGACGTCGAGGGCGAGGCCGACGCCGTCTTCGCGTTGTCGTCGATCGCGGCCTGGAGGGACTTCTTGTAGGCCTCGCTGGTGATCGTGGCACCGGAGACGGTGTCGATGTCCGCGCTCTGCGCCTGGAGGGTCTCCGCGACCAGCTTCGGCACGGCGGCCGTCGTCTGTGGGTGGTCGGGCTGCTTGAGCATCTTCACGGCGGTGATCTTCGTACCGGCGAAGGTCACCTGGAGCTGCACAGGGCCCTTCTCCGTGTCGATCGTCGTGGTCGTGACCACGTTCGTGCCGGACGGCCCGGAGGACGAGGACGAGGAGGACGTCGAGGGCGCCGGAGTGGTGGCCTGGACGGTGGAGGTGCCGCTCGACGGCTGGTAGAGCCACACGGGGACCAGGCCCGCGATGCTCAGGACGACGACAGGTATGGCTCGTTTCACGGTCGTTTCCTCATCCCGCCAGGCTGAAGCGCTCGAAGTGGATCTGCGGCTTGGGCACGTCCAGTTCGCGCAGGCTGCCCAGGACCGCGTTCATCATCGGGGGCGGCCCGCACAGGAAGACGTCCCGGTGGGCTATGTCGGGCACGAGACGCGCCAGCTCACCGGCCGCCAGCTTGTCGGGCACCGGCGGGCCGGTGACCAGGTGGAGTTCGGCGCCCTTGGCGAGCGCGAGGTCGCGCAGCTCGTCGTAGAGGACGGCGTCCCGGTCGGAGCCGACGCGGTAGATGACGACGGCGTGACCCTGCACCTCCTCCAGGAGGGCCCGGATGGGGGTGACGCCGACGCCGCCGGCGATGAGGACGGACTCGGGGCGGGTGCGGTGCAGCGCGGTGAAGGCGCCGTAGGGGCCCTCGGCGAAGACGCGGGTGCCGACCTTGACGTGCCGGAGGGCGGCGCTGCCCTGGCCGGCCGCCTTGGCGGTCAGGCGCAGTGTCCTGCCGTCGGGGGCGGCGGACAGGGAGAAGGGGTTGGCCTGCCACCAGCGGTCCGCGGTCAGGAACCGCCACAGGAAGAACTGTCCCGCGCGGGCGGGGAGTTGGTCGAGGTCCTTGCCGCTGATGTAGATCGAGACGACGTTGTCGCTCTCGGGGACGACGGCGGTGACGCGGAACTGGTGGCGCCAGTTGCGCCACAGCGGGAGCACCGCGCGGCCGAGGACCACGGAGCCGAGCGCGACGCCCCAGACGCCGTACCAGTAGGCCGTGGCGACGGACGAGGAGGTGAAGGTGGTGCCGACGGAGACCTGGTGGGTGAAGGCCAGCACCACGACGACGTAGGTGTACAGGTGGATGAAGTGCCAGGTCTCGTAGGCGAGGCGGCGCCGGGCGTAGCGGGCCGAGACCGCGCCGACCACGAGGATCAGGAAGAACGCGACGACCGCGCGGAGCACGCCCTCGGTGGTCTCGGCGAGGTCGACGATCTCGCCGATGGGGCCGACGTCCGTCCCCTCGGCGTAGCCGAAGCTGATGAAGACGACGTGCGCGAGGAGCGTCCACAGGATGCCGAAGCCGGTCCAGCGGTGCCAGGAGGTCAGCCGGTCCATGCCGATGCGGCGGTCGAGCCAGGGCAGCCGGGCCACCAGGACCAGCTGGAAGGCCATGATGAGCGCGGCGTACAGGCCGGTGAGGCGGCCGAGCACGATGAGCGCGTTGGAGGCGAAGCCCGCCTGGGCGAAGAACCAGGCGACAACGGCCGCGTTGGCGGCCAGCACCGCGTACAGCCCGGTGCGGGCCAGCACCCTGGGGCGTTTGATCGCCGTGGGGGGCGCAGGGGGCGATTGGACGGTCGTCACGGGAGGGAGCTCCTTGATCGGGGCCTGGGTAACCGAGCTTCCCCGGCGATAGCTGTCGATCTGCTGTCGTACAACTTTCAAGAGCTTATCGATGTGGTCCCGGGGCCCACCCGGCGCCCGCTTTCCGGCCGCTGTGAAGCACTATGAGCGGGTGGAAAAAGTACGACTCCTCGTCGTGGACGACGACCCGCCGATCGCCGATCTCGTGGCGACGGTCGCCCGCTACGAGGGCTGGGAGGCGGTCACCGCCAACTCCGGCGAGGAGGCGCTCAGCCGCGCCGCGGAGTTCCGGCCGGACATCGTGGTGCTCGACCTGATGCTGCCCGACCTCGACGGCTTCGGTGTCCTGGACCGGCTGCGGCGCTCGGGCACGATGGTGCCCGTGGTGTTCCTCACGGCCCGGGACGCGGTCGCCGACCGGGTGGCGGGACTGACCCGGGGCGGGGACGACTACCTCGTCAAGCCGTTCGCGGTGGAGGAGCTGATGGCCCGGCTGCGGACCGTGCTGCGGCGCAGCGCCGGGCCCGGTTTCCAGCGCTCGGTGCTGCGGGTCGCGGATCTCACGATGGACGAGGACACCCGCGAGGTGCGGCGCGGCGACAAGCTGCTCACGCTCACCCCGACCGAGTACGAGGTGCTCCGGTACCTGATGCGCAAGTCGCCGACCGTGCTCACCAAGGCGCAGATCCTCGACCATGTGTGGGAGTACGGCTTCGGCGGCCGCTCCAACGTCGTCGAGCTGGTCGTCAGCCGGTTGCGCCGCAAGCTGGACGACACGGGCGAGCCGCTGATCCACACCGTGCGGGGCTTCGGGTACGTGATCCGGCAGGCGGCCGAGTGATCCGGCGGCTGCGGTCGGCTTACCGGAGGATGCGGCTCGGCACCCGGCTGGCGCTGGGCCTCGGGGCGCTCGCCCTGGTGGTGTTCGCGGTCGTGGGTACCGCGCTGACCACGTACATGCGGGACTATCTGTCGGCCCAGCTCGACACCCAGCTGGCGCAGGCCCAGATCGCCCAGTCCAAGAGCATCGCGGACTACGGCACGCTCACGGGCAAGAAGTACTACAGCTGGTTCTACGCCGTGTACGACGTCTCGGACGGCACCCCCGAGCTCCGCAAGCCCGAGGACCCCGCCGACCTGCCGGAGGACGTCGACGACTTCACCGCCCTGGCCGGGGCGCAGAATGCCGCGCACACCGAGCTGGTGCGCACCGAGCACATCGGCGGCGTCGGCGACTACCGGCTGCGCGCCTGCGAGGTCGAGCCGGGCGTGGTCCTGGTCAGCGCCGCGCCGTTGGCGGACATCGACGACACCGTGCGGCGGCTGATCACCGTCCAGGTGATCGCGTTCGGGCTCGCCCTCCTCGCGCTCGTGGTGATCGGACGCAAGCTGCTGCGGCGGGGTCTCAAGCCGCTGAGCGACATGGCGCACACCGCGCACGGCATCGCCCTGCACGACCTCACCGAGACGGCCGCCCGGCTGCCGCTGCGCGCCGACAAGCGGGGCGGCGGTCCGGAGGTCGAGGAGCTGCGGACGGCGTTCAACACCATGCTGGAGCACATCGACGACTCGCTCGCGGTCCGCGCGGAGGCCGAGCAGCGGCTGCGCCGGTTCGTCGCGGACGCCTCGCACGAGCTGCGCACGCCTTTGATGTCGGTACGGGGCTACGCGGACCTCTTCCAGTACGCCGCCGCCAACGCCCCCGAGGAGCGCGACAAGCACCTGGCCCGGCTGCGTGCCGAGGCGGCTCGCATGGGTTTCCTCCTGGACGACCTGCTGCTGCTCGCCCGGCTGGACGCGGCGGAGGTGGAGACCCCGCTCAGGCCCGTCGAGGTGGATCTGGTGGAGCTGGTGGAGCACGCGGCCGACGCCTTCCGCGCGAGCCACCCGGACCATCCGCTGTCCGTCGAGGAGGGCCCGCAGGCACTGAAGCTGCGCCTCGACCCGCAGCGCGTGCGCCAGGTCCTCGACAACCTCCTCACCAACGCGGCCGTGCACACCCCGGCGGGCACCGAGGTGTCGGTCGGGGTGCGGGTGCGGGACGGGCACGCCCGGGTACGGATCGCGGACACCGGACCCGGCATTCCGGCCGCCGACCGGGAGCGGGTCTTCGACCGCTTCTACCGCGTCGACAAGGCCCGCAGCCGGGACCGGGGCGGCAGCGGACTGGGCCTCGCGGTGGCGAGCTCCCTGGTCCGTGCGCACGGCGGCACGATCGAGCTTCGCAGCGAGCCCGGCTCGACGGTGTTCACGGTGTCGCTGCCGCTGAGTCTTACGAAGCCGTGACGTGCGGGCGCGCTCCGGTCGTCCGGGCCGGTCCCGGCCCTAGCGTGAGGGCATGCGCGTACTGGTCACCGGCGGTGCCGGTTTCATCGGGTCCCACATCGTCGAGGCACTTCTGGCACACGGCCACGAGCCCCTCCCGTACGACGTCCGGGCCGACCCGGCGTCCGACGTGCGGGACCCCGACGCCGTCCGCCGCGCCCTGACCGGAGTGGACGCGGTCTGCCACCAGGCGGCCATGGTCGGCCTGGGCGTGGACTTCGCGGACGCCCCGGACTACGTCTCGCACAACGACCTCGGTACGGCGGTCCTGCTCGCCGCGATGGCCGAGCTCGGGGTGCGGCGGCTGGTGCTCGCCGGGTCGATGGTGGTGTACGGCGAGGGCCGGTACACCTGCGCCCGGCACGGCACCGTACGGCCGGGCCCGCGCTCCGTCGCCGACCTGGACGCGGGGCGCTTCGAGCCGCCGTGCCCGCGGTGCGGCGCGGATCTCTCCCCCGGTCTGGTCGGCGAGGACGCCCCGGTCGACCCGCGGAACGTGTACGCGACGACCAAGCTCGCCCAGGAGCATCTGGCGGCGTCCTGGGCGCGGGCCACGGACGGTTCGGCGGTGGCGCTGCGCTACCACAACGTGTACGGGCCGGGCATGCCCCGCGACACCCCGTACGCGGGCGTCGCCTCCTTCTTCCGTTCCGCGCTCGCCCGCGGTGAGGCCCCGCGCGTCTTCGAGGACGGCGGTCAGCGCCGGGACTTCGTCCATGTACGGGACGTGGCCGCGGCCAACGTGGCGGCGCTGGAGGCGAGTTGCGGGGACGGCGCGCTCACCTCGTACAACACCGGAAGCGGCGAGCCGCACACCGTGGGCGAGATGGCCCACGCGCTGGCCGAGGCGTACGGCGGCCCCGCCCCGGAGGTCACCGGTGAGTACCGCCTCGGGGACGTACGGCACATCACGGCGGACTCGGCGCGGCTGCGGGCGGAGCTGGGGTGGAAGGCGCAGGTCGGATTCGCCGAGGGGATGCGGGAGTTCGCGGGCGCCGGGATGCGGGACGGCTAGGCCCGCTCGGACCGGTGGTGCCGCCCGTGAAAGAAAGCGGCCGCGGGCGGCACCACCCTTTTTTTCTGACGGTCGTGATTCCGGCGGCCGCGTTCTCAGGCGGCCGCGTTCTCAGGAGGCCGCCGTCGGCAGCACCACCTCGAAGCGGCAGCCGCCGGGCACGTTCCGTACGGTGGCCCGGCCCGCGTGGGCCTCCACGATGCCCCGGACGATCGCGAGCCCGAGTCCCGCGCCGGCGGGCGGCGTTCGGGCGTGCGTGCCGCGCCAGCCGGTGTCGAAGACGCGGGGCAGGTCCTCCTCGGGGATGCCTCCGCAGCCGTCCGTGACGGACACGACGACACCCTCGGCACGGTGCTCGGCCGCCACCGCCACCGTGCCGTCGGCGGGGGTGCGGCGGATGGCGTTGACGAGGAGGTTGCCCAGGACGCGGCTCATCTCCTTGCCGTCCACCTCGACCGGCACGGCCGCCACGCGGTCGCCCACCAGGCGTACGCCGTGCTCGCGGGCCAGTGGGTCGGCGCCCGCCAGCGCGTCCGAGACGAGGTCGTACAGGGAGATCCGGCTCGGGCTCAGCGCCAGCGTCCCCGCATGGATGCGGGACAGTTCGAACAGGTCGCCGACCATGTCGTTGAGGCGTTCGACCTCGGTGCGGATCTGCCTCAGGTAGCGGGCGGGGTCGGCGGCGACGCCGTCCTCCAGGGCCTCGGACATCGCGCGCAGGCCGGCGAGCGGGGTGCGCAGGTCGTGGGAGATCCAGGCCACGAGCTCACGCCGGGAGGACTCCAGGGCGCGTTCGCGCTCCCGGGACTCGGCGAGTTTGGCGCTGGTGGCCTCCAACTCGCGGCTCAGGTCGTTGAGTTCGGCGGTCGTGGGGCCGCCGGGCGAGGTGAAGTCGCCGCCGTCGCCGAAGGAGCGGGCGGCGAGCGCGAGGGCCCGGCTGCGGGCGCTGACCCAGCGGCCGAGCAGCAGGGCGGTGGCCAGCGAGACCACGGCGGCCATCAGGACGACGGTCGTGACGACCCGCAGGTCGTGTCCGGACAGGAACATGGCCTGGGCGACCGCGAGGGTCCCGGCCAGCATCGCGGTGACACCGACGGCGGCGACCACGGTGAGGTGCAGGGAGAGCGAGCGGCGCCGGATCAGCAGCAGCACCCAGGCGCCGAGGAGTCCGGCGG
Source organism: Streptomyces sp. NPDC005303 (assembly GCF_040607335.1). Lineage (NCBI taxonomy): Bacteria > Bacillati > Actinomycetota > Actinomycetes > Kitasatosporales > Streptomycetaceae > Streptomyces > Streptomyces sp. NPDC005303. The sequence goes on from NZ_JBEXGM010000010.1 coordinate 38,198, forward strand.
CGACGGCGCCGAGGAAGGCGTAAAGGGCGATGAGGAGGGTGTCGCGCACGGGTCACACCTCCGTCGGTGAGCCGTCGGACTCCGGTGAGCCGTCGAAGCGGTAGCCGACGCCCCACACGGTCTGGATCAGGCGGGGCCGGGCCGGGTCGTCCTCGACCTTGCCCCTGAGCCGGCGCACATGGACGGTGACGGTCGACAGGTCGCCGAAGTCCCAGCCCCACACCTCACGCATCAGGTCCTCGCGGCTGAAGACCCGGCCGGGGTGCCGCAGGAAGAAGGCGAGGAGGTCGAACTCGCGGATGGTGAGGGCGAGTTCGGTGCTGTCCTTGAGGGCGCGGCGGGCCGCCGGGTCCAGCGAGAGACCGGCGGCGCCCAGGTGGCCCGCCTGCGGGGCGGGCCGGGAGCGGCGCAGCACGGACTCGACGCGCAGGACCAGTTCGCGGGGGCTGAAGGGCTTGGTGACGTAGTCGTCGGCGCCGACCTCCAGGCCCAGGATGCGGTCGTCCTCGTCGCCGCGGGCGGTGAGCATGATGACCGGGACGGGCCCGCGCCCCCGCATCCGGCGGCACACCTCCAGGCCGTCCATGCCGGGCAGCATCAGGTCGAGGACGACGAGGTCCGGGCGGTGCGCGGCGGCACGGGCGAGTGCGTCGGGGCCGTCGGCGGCCCGGTCCACGAGGTATCCGGCCCGGTCCAGGTAACCGGAGACCACCTCCGCGACGGTGGGGTCGTCGTCGACGACGAGGACCCGGGGCCGGGGCCGGGTCTGTGCGTACTGCTGCTGCTCCATGCCGCCAGCCTCGCACCGCGCGCGCGAATGTGCCGCAGGCGGCCGCCGACGTCCTTGTTTCGTAAGGAGCCGGAGCCCGGTTTGTCCGGTTCATGTTCGTAGGGTGAACGTCGTGACGACCCCATCAGTGAACGAACAAGCGGCGTCCGTGGACGTCGTGCTGCCCTGTCTGGACGAGGCCGGGGCCCTGCCGTGGGTGCTGGAACGCATCCCGCGCGGCTGGCGCGCGCTCGTCGTCGACAACGGCTCCACGGACGGCTCCGCTCGCATCGCCCACGCCCTCGGTGCGACCGTGGTCCGCGAGGAGCGGCGCGGATTCGGCGCCGCCTGCCATGCGGGGCTGACCGCGGCCACGGCCGACATCGTGTGCTTCTGCGACTGCGACGCCTCTCTGGACCCTTCGAACCTGGTGCCGTTCGTGGCCGAGGTGCTGGCCGGTGAGGCGGACCTCGTGCTCGGCCGGCGCCGACCGCAGTCCCGCGGTGCCTGGCCGCCGCACGCCCGCGCGGGCAACTTCGCGCTGGCCCGGCTGCTGCGCCGCCGCACCGGTCTGCGCCTGCGGGACCTGGGCCCGCTGCGGGCCGCCCGGCGCGAGCCGCTGCTCGCCCTCGATCTCACGGACCGGCGCAGCGGCTACCCCCTGCAGATGGTGGTGCGGGCGGCCGACGCGGGCTGGCGGATCACCGAACACGACGTGCCGTACCACCCGCGCACCGGCGCCTCGAAGGTGACGGGCACCTGGCGGGGCACCTGGCAGGCGGTGCGGGACATGAGCCAGGTCCTGAACGAGACGGGGGTGCGCGCGTGACCACGCTTCTCGTCATCGCCAAGGAGCCCAGGCCGGGGCACGTGAAGACCCGGCTCACCCCGCCGTTCACGCCCGAGCAGGCGGCCGCGCTGGCCGAGGCGTCCCTCGCGGACACCCTCGACGTGGTGGCCCGCACCCCGGCCCGGCGCCGGGTCCTGGTCCTGGAGGGCACGCCGGGCCCCTGGCTGCCGTCCGGTTTCGAGGTCGTACCGCAGTGCGCGGGCGGGCTCGACGAACGGCTGGCCGCGGCCTTCGCGGGCTGCGACGGCCCGGCCCTGCTCATCGGCATGGACACACCCCAGGTGACTCCGGAGCTGCTCACGGTGGACTTCGCCGACTGCGACGCGTACTTCGGGCCGGCCGAGGACGGCGGCTTCTGGGCGCTGGGTCTGGCCGCACCGGACCCGTCCCGGCTGCGCGGGGTCCCCATGTCGACACCCCACACCGGCGCGGCCCAGCGCGCCCGGCTGACCGGACTGCGGGTGCGGGAGCTGCCGCCGCTGCGGGACGTGGACACGGCGTCCGACGCGGAACTGGTGGCGCGGGCGGCACCGGCCGGACGGTTCGCGGCACAGCTGGCCCGGCTCGCGGGGGTGGCGCGGTGAGGGGGCTGCGGGCCGGCGTGGCGACACGGCCGACCACGGACGCGGCACCCGTACGACCGGACGGCGGGACGGGGGCCGGGCCCGACGCGGACTCGGAGCCGGTCGCGACGGCGACGGCGACGACCGGCACGTTCCCCGGCCCCCGGCCGACAGTCCCGGGCGTCGGTGTCCGGCCGTACGACATCACCTCCGGTGCGGGGCGGTCGGGTGCCCTCGTGGGTGGAACCGGGACCGGCGGCCCGGGGTCGCAGGCGACGGACGGCACCCCCGACGACGGCACCTGGTCCGCCGACCCTTATGCACGGGCCCTTCGCACCGGCCGCGGGCCCCTCTTTCTGCGCCGCTCCGACGGATGGCTGCTGCCGCTCGAACTGGAGCGCTGGTGCGCCGCCGCGGACGCCGCGGACCTGGAGGTGCTGCGGCGCTGCGAGGGCGCGGTGCTGGACGTCGGCTGCGGTCCGGGGCGGCTCGTCGCCGCGCTCGGGGCCCGGGGCCGGCGGGTGCTCGGCATCGACGTGAGCGAGGCGGCGGTCGCGCGGACCGTCGCGCTCGGCGGACAGGCCCTGCGGCGGTCCGTCTTCGACTCCCTGCCCGGAGAGGGGCGCTGGGGCACCGCGCTGCTGATCGACGGCAACGTCGGCATCGGCGGCGACCCCCAGGCCCTGCTCTACCGGACCGCCCAACTCCTTGAGCCCGGCGGCCTGTTGATCGCCGAGACGGTCACCGACCCGGACCTCGACGAGCGGGTCCAGGTGCATGTCACCGACGCCCGTGGTGCCGTCGGCAGCCCATTCCCGTGGGCCCGGCTCGGCACCCGCGCCCTGCTGCGGCACGCGGCCCGCAGCGGCTGGGCGCCCGTGGATCAGTGGACGGCGGGCGGCCGTTCCTTCGTCGCCCTGCGCCGCCGTACGACGAGGACGAGGGCCGAACCGCCGAAGAGCGCGGCCGTCACCAGCAGCCAGCGGGCCAGGAAGCCGTCCGGGGACAGGCCGGTCGCCCCGGCGTAGCGGTGTGCGACCTGCCCCGTGATCAGCGGGAACCACACGAGCAGGAGCAGCAGGGAGAAGGCGGCGGGGACCCGGACGTACATGACGTGCCGGCCCGCCGTCTTCACCAGCGCCCGGTCCGCCGCCGCGTACAGCGGCAGCAGCACCAGGTCGTGCAGGACGGCCGCCGCCACGAACCACAGCGCGACCCCGAACCAGTCTCCTGCCAGCAGCCGCACCCCCGCATATCCCGCGAGGGCGAACGAGCAGACGAGCAGGAGGAGTTGGAGGGGACTGCCGAGAGGGATCCGCATCACAGGTCTCCGAACGTCAGTCGCGCCACCCACTTGGTGTTGAGCACACCGGGTGCCGCGGGCACGATGATCCGGGCCGGGTGGCCGTGGTCGGGGGTCAGGTCCTCGCCGTTGACGGACAGGGCGAGCAGGGACCGCGGGTCGGCGACCTGGTTGGCGCGCAGGGCGGCCCGCCGGAAGGCACCGTGCCGTTGCAGCGACTCCACGAAGAGGTCCGGCGGATCGCCCTCGTACCCGACGAGCGCCGCGAGGTCCCGCAGCCGCACCCCGCGCCACCACTGGTCGGAGGTCGACCAGCCCTCCACACAGGCGATGGGCAGTGCCGAACTGTGCAAGGGGAGCTGGAGGAGATCGGCACGGCTGAGGCGGACAGCACGGCCGTCGCGCCCCGTGACGACCAGCCGCCATGCCTCCTCGCCCGTCTCCGCCGGGTCGATCCCCGCGTACGCTGCGGTCTTGTTGATCTGGAAGCCGTCCGGCCCGGATCCCGGCTCGGCGCCGCCGTGCGGGGTGAGGAAGGCGGTTCGGCGCAGGACGCCGTCGAAGCTCCGCCCGGCCGTGGTGACGAACAGCAGCAGCGACCCGCCGCCGACGAACCAGAGCGCCCCGCGCCGCGACACGGTCGGCTCGGCCGGGTCCGGTGACACCAACTCGCTGTGCTCCTCGGGGAGTTCCGGACGTGCCCGGAGTCGGCGGAGATTGCGCAGGGCGAGCGGCGTCTTGAGCACGGCGTGGGCGACGAACGCGGTGAAGAACACCCACGCCCCGTAGAAGTGCAGCGGGTAGAAGGAGCCCGGGAAGACGTAGTCCAGCTGGACGTTGAGCACCCCGGTCACGAACTCGAACAGGGCCCCGCCGACCAGCAGCAGCAGCGAGAGCCGCTCCAGGGCGTGCGCGAGCGACCGCGCGGGCGGCAGCGTGAACAGCTTCGGCACCACCGACCACAGCTTGGCCAGCAGCACGGGGACCAGGGTGACGCCGAGGGTGACGTGGACGCCCTGGTTCAGCCGGTACAGCCACACCGGGTCGGTCGGCCAGGAGAAGAGGTAGAAGCCGAGGATCCCCTTGTCCGGGGTCTTGTCGTTCACCGGCGCGAGGTTCGGGTTGTAGGCGGCGTACGACAGCAGGCCCGTCACGAACAACAGCGTGATGCCGCCGAGGAGCACGACCCCGAGGACCGAGGTGAGCCAGGGGCCGCGCAGCGGGCTGCGCCAGAAGGAGGGTGCGAAGGGAGACCGTGCCATGCCCCGACGGTAGGCCCGCGCCACCCCGTGGACCGGCCCGCGAACCATGACGAAAGTCTGACGTCGTCGCATGTCAGCCGTACGGGGGTGAGGGTGCGCCCTAGCGTCGTCCGGGTGAACCGGGACCTTGTTCGTGACCTTTACGCGGCCGTGTGCGCCGCGCTCCTCGTGCTGGCTGCCGTGCTGGTCGGCTGGGCGATCCAGCACCGGAACGGCTCGCTCCGCGTCGGCTGGCCGCCCCTGCTGGCGACTTGGGAGCCGCATGTCGGCCCCGGCACCCCGGCCGCGGTGCTCGTCGCGGCCGCCGTGGTGGCGTACGGCCCCTCACTCGCGGCGCGGCTCACCTGGCGCCCGCTGCTGCTCGCCGTCTGGGGCGCGGGCATGGCCTGGACCTGGTCCCTGGCCCTCGTGGACGGCTGGTACCGGGGCGTCGCCGAGCAGCTCACCACCAGGAACGAGTATCTGCGGGCCGTCGGTCGCTTCCACGACATCCCGGCGGCCCTGCGGGACTTCACCCGGCACATCCTGATCGACGCACCGGACAACTGGGGCGCCCATGTCGCCGGGCATCCCCCGGGCGCGACCCTGACCTTCGTCCTGCTCGACCGGGTCGGCCTCGGCGGCGGGGGCTGGGCCGGGACCTGGTGCATCACCGTCGGCACGACCGCGGCGGTCGCGGTCCTGGTCACCGTGCGGACCCTGGCCGACGAGTCGCTCGCCCGCCGCGCCGCGCCCTTCCTGGTCCTGGCCCCGGCCGCGGTCTGGGTGGGCACCTCCGCGGACGGGTACTTCGCGGCGGTGGCCGCCTGGGCGGTGGCCCTGCTCGCCCTCGCCGTGCGCGGGTTCCGGCCGGTCCTGAACGGCTGCTGCTCGGGGCTGCTGTTCGGCCTGACCGTCTATCTGTCGTACGGCCTGACGCTCATGGTCCTCGTCGCGGGGGCCGTGCTCCTGCTGGGCTCCGCACGCCGGCCCTTGTTGTTCGCCCTGGCCGGTTTCCTGGTCGTGCCGGTGTTGTTCACCGTGTCGGGGTTCGCCTGGTGGGAGGGGTACCGGCTGCTGACGACGCGGTACTACCAGGGGGCGGGCGGGGTGCGGCCGTACGGGTACTGGGTGTGGGCGAACCTCGCGTGCACGGTGCTGATCGTCGGGCCGGCGACGGTGGCGGGGGTGCGGCGGGCTGTCGTTCGGCTGTGGCACGGTGGGCGCTGGTCGCGCGGCTCCAGGCGCCCCTGGAGTCAGTGGTGGTCGGACCGTGGCGATCTCCGGCTCTGTCTGCTGGTGCTCAGCGCTCTCCTCGCGCTGCTCGCCGCCGACCTGTCCGGGATGAGCAAGGCGGAGACCGAGCGGATCTGGCTGCCGTTCGCCGCGTGGCTGCTGCCCTCGTGCGCCTTCCTGACGGGAGCGCGCGGCTGGCTCGCCGGGCAGGCCGTGCTGGCGCTGCTCGTCAACCATCTGCTGCTCACGGGGTGGTGAGGGCCCTGTCCGGACCGGCCGTGCGCGCCCGGCCCGGACAGGTGGGGGGTGGGGTCAGCAGGTGGCCATGTCGACGACGGCGGACCGTTTCGCAGCGACGCCCCACCCCGTCCTCGCCCACCCGCCCGCGCTCCTTCGGCTGCCGGACATTTGAACGTCACACCGAGCGGGAACGTTTCCCTCGTCCCCTCTGCATCGCCTTGCCTCCGTCATGCCCCGTGTCCCGCACGGGGCATGACGCGAAAGGACGACGTGCGCCGTGTCCCTGCTTCCGCTCGAAGGTCCCCCGGGGCCGCTCCCCGCCACCGCCCCGGCCCCGCTCCCGATCCGCGCCCCGGCTCCGGCTCCCGCCGGTTCCCGCCGCTCACTGACCCGTCTGACCCGCCGCCTGCTCACCGTCCTCCCGCTCGCGTTCATCGGCATCTGGGCGGTGCTGGACTGGCGTGCCCTGTACGACGGCACCGCGCGGCTGACCTCGGCCGATCCCGGCTGGCTGCTCGTCGGACTCCTCTACACCTGTCTGGGCTGGATCTCCGCCTCCGTCGTACGACAGGGCGCGCTGCCCGAGCGGCTGCCACCGGGGCCCCTGGTGGCCTCGCAGTTCGCCGCCGGCGCCGCCAACCACGTACTGCCGGCGAGTCTCGGCGCCCACGCCGTCACCCTGCGCTTCCTCCAGGGCCAGGGCATTCCGCTGGCCCGTGCCACCGCCTCGCTCGCCCTGTACGCGCTGGTCAGGCCGATCGCCAAGACGCTCGTCCTGATCGGTTTCCTGATCGCGCTGCCCGGCCTGCTGCGGCTCGGTGATCTCGTCCCGGACCGGCGCATGCTGTTCCTGCCCCTGGTGGCCGCGGGACTCGGACTCGGCGGCACACTGCTGCTGTTGACCCTGGTCCGCCCGCTGCGCCGCCCGGCGGTCACGTTCGTGCGCACCGCCCTGACCGACGCCCGCCGTCTGCACACCATGCCCAGCCGGATCCTCGCCCTGTGGGGCGGTGCGGCCGCCGCACCGCTGCTCCAGGCGAGCGTGATCCACGCGGTCGGCGCCTCGCTCGGGGTGACGCTGTCCTGGGCGCAGGTCGCGTTCGCGTACCTCGCCGCGAGCAGCGCGGTCGGATCGGTGCCCGCGCCGGGCGGCATCGGCCCGGTGGACGCGGCCATGGTCTTCACCCTCGCCGTCTACGGCGTCCCGGTGAGCGTCGGCACGGCGACCCTCATCGGCTACCGCGTCCTGACGGTGTGGCTGCCGCTGCTGCCCGGGGTGCTGTGCATGTCGGCCCTCGTGCATCGGAAGGTTCTTTGAACATTCGCCCCATTGAATGCTTCATTCAACATCCATAGCCTTCCAGGGTGGATTCATTCATCAGTCTCAGACGTACGGCCGTCGTCCTGCTCCTGGCCCTCGGCCTCGCGGCACCGGCGGCACCCGCCACCGCCGAGTCCCGGCAGTCCGCGCCCCAGGTCTGGCCGACTCCGCAGAGCATGAGTGTCGGAAGCGGCCGGATCCCCGTCCCCCGCCGGGTCGTCGAGGTCGTCGGCCCCCACACCGACCCGTCCGCGAGACGGGTTGCCGAGGCGGCCCTCAGGGCTGCCGGAGCCGACCGCATCACCGCGGTCGACGCCGGTGACCGGCCGCCCGCGGCCGCCCTGACCGTCTACCTCGGCGGCCCCGGCGAGAACCCCGCCACCGCCCGGGCCCTGACCCGCCTGGGCGCCGCCTCCCCGTCGGGCCTCGTCTCCGGCGGCTATGTCCTGGCCGCCGGCCGCAGCCACGGCCAGGCACTCCTGGCCCTCTCCGGCGTCGACCCCACCGGCACCTTCTACGCCGCCCAGACACTGCGCCAACTCCTCGCCGGCAAAAGTGAGTTGCCCGTGGTCAAGGTGCGTGACTGGCCCACCGCCGCCCTCCGCGGAGTCATCGAAGGCTTCTACGGCACCCCCTGGACGCACGCCGAGCGGCTCGCCCAGCTCGACTTCTACGGCCGTACCAAGCAGAACGTCTACGTCTACTCCCCCAAGGACGACGACTACCTGCGCGCCCGCTGGCGGGACGAGTACCCGGCGGCAACGCTGGCGCAGCTGAAGGAACTGGTCGACCGGGCGGACGCCGACCACGTCCGCTTCACCTACGCCCTCTCCCCCGGCCTGTCGGTCTGCTACTCCTCCGGCGCCGACGTCAAGGCGCTCACCGCCAAGTTCGACTCGCTGTACGCCATCGGTGTCCGCTCCTTCGCGATCCCGCTGGACGACATCAGCTACACGAAGTGGAACTGCCCAGAGGACGAGCGGGAATTCGGGACGGGGGGAGGTGCGGCCGGTGCCGCGCAGGCGCATCTGCTGAACACCGTCTGGAAGGACTTCTCCGCCACGCACCCGGGTCTCCAGCCGCTGGAGACGGTCCCGACCGAGTACTCCGACCTCGCCGACTCCCCGTACAAGAAGGCCCTCAGGGAGCGGCTCGACCCGTCCGTGGTCGTCGAGTGGACCGGCGTCGGCGTCATCGCGCCCACCATCACCACCGACCAGGTCGAGCAGGCCCGCCAGGTCTACGGCCACCCGATCCTGGTCTGGGACAACTACCCGGTCAACGACTACGTCACCAGCCGTCTCCTCCTCGGCCCCTACACGGGCCGCGAGCCGGGCGTCGCCGCGGCGGCGACCGGAGTGACCGCCAACCCGATGGTCCAGGGCGAGGCGAGCCGACTGGCCCTCTTCACCTCGGCCGCCTACCTCTGGAGCCCGAACGCCTACGACCCGCGCAAGGCGTTCCTCGCCTCGGTCCGGGACCTCGCGGGCCCCAACGCGGCCAAGTGGCTGCGGATCTTCGCCGAGAACAACTACTCCTCCCAGCTGGACGCGACCGAGTCCCCCACCCTCACCCGGCTGATCGCCGCCTTCCGCAAGGCCTACGAGCACGACAGCGGACTCGACCGGGCCGCGGCCGCGCTGAAGTCCTACTTCACCGACATGGCCGCCACCCCCGCCCAGTTGCAGGCCCGGCTCGACAACCCCGGCTTCCTCGACGAGACCTCCGCCTGGCTCGACAAACTCGGCAGCTACGGCACCGCGGGCGGGACGGCCGTGGAACTGCTGCTGGCCCACAAGGCCGGTGACACGGACGCGGTCTCGACGTACTGGAAGCAACTCCAGCGGGATCGCAAGGAGTTGGACGCCATACCGCAGCAGGTCTCGCCCGGCGTGATGGATCAGTTCCTGTACACGACGATGCTGGAGAACGCCCCCGACCCCGGAGTGGACGCGTCCTTCTCCCCCGCCTCCCTCTCCCTGAAGCCCGGAGCCTCCGCCACGGTCGCCCTCGACCTCTCCGACACTCAGGGGAAGACGGTCAGTTGGAAGCTCGACGTGCCGGACGGCGTCACCGCCACGCCCTCGGAAGGCACGGACACCAAGGCCACCATCACCCTCACGGGCAGCACGGAGGGCGTGCACTCGGTCGTCGTCGAAGGCACCGGCATCCTCGACCGGGCCCTGCCGGTCCAGGTCACGGACGGCACCGGCACGCCCCGAGCCCTGACGGCGAACTTCAGTGGCGCGTCGGTGAGTTCGATCGACCTGGCCTCCGGAACGACGACGAACATCGCCGTCGGCGCCAACCCCGGCGAGGTCGTGGTGAGCGCGAACGGCCGTACCGCGTACGCGGCGAACCAGGGCAGCAACACGGTCAGCGTGATCGACGTGGCGAGCGGCAAGGTCACCGCCACGGTCGCCGTGGGCAAGGTCCCCGCGGGCCTGGCACTCACCCCGGACGGTGACACCCTCTGGGTAGCCAACTACACGGACGGCACCGTGCAGTCGATCGACACGGCCACCCTGAGGACCGGGACACCGGTCCCGGTCGGCGCCGGCCCCGAGAACATGGCGGTCACCCCCGACGGCAGAACCCTCTACGTGGCGAACATCCACGACAACACGGTCACCCCCGTCGCCCTCGCCACCGACAAGGCGGGTACGGCGATCCCGGTCGGCCCGAGCCCCTTCAACGTCGTGGCCGCCCCCGACTCAAAGACCGTCTACGTCTCCAACTCCGGTGGTTCCACGGTGACCCCGATCGACACGGCGACGAACGACACCGAGCCGACCTTCCTGGTCACCGGCCAGGCATACGGCCTCGGCCTGTCCCCGGACGGCCGCACCCTCTGGGTGAGCCCGAGCAACGGCGACACGATCACCCCGGTGAACACGGTGACCGGCGCCCCCGGCGCCACGGTCAAGGTCGGCAGGTCGGCCTTCGACGTATCCCTCGACTGGAACGGCGGCACGGCCTACGTGACGACGGCCGACGGCAACGCCCTGGTGCCGGTGGACACAAGCACCGGCAGCACCGGTAAGCCCTACGCAACAGGCGCCTATCCACTGGCGGTCGCCCTGACTCCGGTACCTGTCGAGTAAGGGCTCTCACACATAGGGGCGCGGGGAACTGCGCGACCAGCCCCCACCGGCCCGCAGCTCCCCGCGACACCCCAGACAACCCCTAGGTCGCAGTACGCCGAACCCGCCCCGCGTACTTCTTCTCCAGCTCAAGGTTCCCCTCGAACCCACCGGGAACATTGGCCGACACATAAACCGGCGGCCGCTCCCCCGCAGCAAGCAGCAACCCCGAAGCCTCGGCCACCACCATCTGCACCAGCATCACGCCGGTCAGAGTGGACAGCGCCCCCACCGCCCCACCCCCCGGCAACGAAAGCGTCGCGTCCCCGACCGGCGCCGCGTTGTCCAGCACCACGTCCGCCAGATCCACCAGCTTCTTCCCGCTCTCGTGCCCCGCGGGCACCGCCCCGGTGTGCGTGAGGGAGGTGATCGCGAGGACCTTGTGTCCCCGCGATCTCGCATGCAACGCCATCTCCACGATGACGTTGTTGACACCGGAGTTGGAGATGATCACGAAGAGGTCCTGGGCCTGGGGAGCGGCAAGGTCGTACAGCCGGACCGCCACTCCCGGCTCACGTTCCAGAAGCGGGTCGTCGAGCACGCTCGGCGCGTCGCCGCCGTAGAGGACCAGGTCCGACATCTGGAGCCGGTTCGTGGGCACCAGGCCGCCCGCGCGACCCGCGACCTCCAGGACCATCGCCTGGGAGTGGCCGGTGCCGAAGGCCTGGATCACACCGTCGGCGCGAATGCAGTCGGCGATCAGCTCGGCGGCGCGGCGCACGTCCTCGCGGGCGGACTCGATGACATGACGGAGGACGTCCAGGCTCTGTTCGGCGAAGCGCTGGGCGCTGACTGGCTCGACGGACACGCGACACTCCCCACTGATGGATTGAACCACCATTCAACCACCCATGGATGAATCAATAAACCACAACGCGGTCCTGGTATTCAATCAGAGGCGCTAAGGGTGGCTGATACCTTCTTTCCATGCCTCCGACCGACGTCACCACACTGATCCGCACCGAGCTGCCCCGGCTGGCCGGTTCCCTGCGGAAGGTCGGCGAGCTGATCCTGGAGGATCCGGCCGCCGTCACGCACTGCTCCGCGGCCGAGCTGGGCCGCCGCACCGGAACCTCGCAGGCCACGGTGACGCGGTTCTGCCGGGCCATCGGGCTCGACTCCTACCAGCATCTGCTGATCGAGCTGGCCCAGGAGCGCGGCCGCGGCGAGGTCTCCGACTGGGGCTCGGCCGAGATCGGTCCCGACATCTCCCCGGACGACAGTCTGGAGCGGGTCGTCCAGGTGGTCGGCAGCGCGGACCTGCGCGCGATCCAGCAGACCATCGAGCGCATCGACCTCGACGCCCTGGAGCGCGCGGCGCAGGCACTGGCCAAGGCCCGCCGCATCGACGTGTACGGCGTCGGGGGCAGCGGCGCGGTCGCCCAGGAGACCGAGACGCGCCTGTTCCGCATCGGCTGCCAGGTGCGCGGCTGGACCGAGGTGCACGGCGCGGCAACCTCCGCGGCGCTGCTGACCCCGGCCGACGTGGCCATAGGGATCTCCCACTCGGGCGCCACCCGCGAGACCCTCGAACCCTTCGAGATGGCCAAGGAGCGGGGCGCGACCACCATCGCCATCACCACCGACCCGCGCTCCCCGCTGGCCAAGGCGGCCGACATCCGGCTCATCTCGGCGACCTCGGAGACCAGTTTCCGCACCGGCAGCATCGGCGGCCGGCACTCCGTCCTGATGATCGTCGACTGCCTCTACGTCCGGGTCGGCCAGGTGGCCTACCAGCGGGCCAGCTCCTCCCTCGCCCTCACCGACCACATCACCCCGCAGCACGCGGTGAAGACCCGCCGCACACGCTGACCCGCGCCCGTGACCGATCTTGCATGGATGAACCACCGAGATAACACGAAGATGGTTGTTTGAATCATCCCCACGATGCCAGGATGGGGCTCCCCCGAGTCATCTCGTAGGAGCCCCATGCGCGTCACCTCTGTTGAGTCGACCGAGCTGTTCGTCGGTACACCCGAGCAACCGCTCCAGGTGGTGGCGGCCGGGATCGAGCACGTCCCGGGCCGCTCGGTCCGTGTGACGGTCCAGGGACGCGGTGCCGGGGAGACCGTCGTCACCGTCGGCGAGGACGGCACCGTACGCGCCGAGATACCCGTGACCGGCACCGACGGACCGATCACGGTCACCGCGACCGACGGGGACGAGACCGCGAGCGGCACCGGCGAGTTCACGGTCGCCGAGCCCGGCTGGACCATGTTCATGGTCAGCCACTTCCACTACGACCCCGTCTGGTGGAACACCCAAGGCGCCTACACCGAGACTTGGGACGTCGCCGACGCCCCGGCCACGACCGGTCTGCCCGCCCGCACCTTCGACTCACGGGGCCAGTCCGGGATGAGCCTGGTCCGGGCGCACTCCGATCTGGCCCGGCGCGATCCGGCGTACACCTTCGTGCTCGCCGAGGTCGACTACCTCAAGCCGTACTGGAACACCTTCCCGGAGGAGCGCGGCTTCCTGCGCGAGCTGATCCGCACCGGCCGCGTCGAGATCATGGGCGGCACCTACAACGAGCCGAACACCAACCTCACCGGCGCCGAGGCGACCGTACGCAACGCCCTGTACGGCGACGGGTACCAGCGCGCGATCCTCGGGGCGTCCCCGGAGACCGCCTGGCAGCTGGACGCGTTCGGGCACGACCCGCAGTTCCCGGGGCTGATGGCGGACGCGGGGGTCACGTCGAGCTCCTGGGCGCGGGGGCCGTTCCACCAGTGGGGCCCCACGCTCTCCGTGTTCGGGGAGGAGCCGCGGGATCCGCGGCGGATGCAGTTCCCGGCCGAGTTCGACTGGATCGCCCCCTCGGGGCGCGGGATCCTCACCGCGTACATGGTCAACCACTACGGCGCCGGCTGGCGGATCGACAACGCGCCCACACTGCCCGAGGCGGAGGCCGAGGCGTTCAAGTTGTTCCGGGGGCTCAAGAAGGTCGCCCTCACGCGCAACGTACTGCTCCCGGTCGGCGGGGACTATGCCCCGCCGTGCCGCTGGGTGATGGACATCCACCGGGACTGGAACGCCCGGTACGTCTGGCCGCGGTTCGTCTCCGGCATCCCGCGGGACTTCTTCGCCGCCGTGCGCGCCGAGTTGGACGCCGAGGGCCGCAGGGCCTCGCCGCAGACCCGGGACATGAACCCGGTCTACACCGGCAAGGACGTCTCCTACATCGACACCAAGCAGGCCCAGCGGTACGGCGAGACGCTGCTCGCCGACGCGGAGGCCTGGGCGACCCTCGCCTCCCTCGTCACCGGGCACCCCTATCCGGACGCGGCCCTCGACAAGGCGTGGCGGCAGCTGGTCTACGGCGCCCACCACGACGCCATCACCGGCTCGGAGTCGGACCAGGTGTACATCGATCTCCTCACCGGCTGGCGGGAGTTGGCCGACCTGGCGGAGACCGTGCACGCCGACGCGACGAAGGCGCTGGCCGACCGGGTGGAGCCGGGTACAGGATCCGACCTGGTGGTCTTCAACTCCGTCACCTGGGAACGACAGGACGTGCTGACCGTCGACGACCCCGGCCTGGTGCCGGTCGGCGACGACTTCCAGCCGCTGCCCGCCGTGCGCGAGAAGGACGGCACCCTGCGGGTGGTCGTCCCGCAGGTGCCGGGCATGGGCCTCAAGTCGCTGCCCCTGGCCGCCGGTTCGCTTCCCGAGTGGGCCTCCGGCGAGGGCACGACCATCCGCAACGAGTTCTACGAGGTGACGGTCGACCCCGCGCGCGGCGGTGCCGTGAGCAGTCTGCGGGCCGTGGCCGAGGGCGGCCGGGAGCTCCTGCCCGCCGGTGACATCGGCAACGAACTGGTCGTCCAGGAGGAGTTCCCGAGGCACCCGCGTTTCGGCGAGGGCCCCTGGCACCTCACCCCGACCGGCACGACGGCCGCCCGCAGCGGGGAGGTGACCGCCGACGTCGGCGTCGAGCACTCCCCGGCCGGGTCCCGGATCACCGTCCGCGCCGACCTCGGACTGTTCAAGTGCACGCAACAGCTCACCCTTTGGACCGGTGTGGACCGGCTCGACGTCTCCACGACGATCGACGGCTACGACGGCGAGGACCGCCTCATCCGGGTCCGCTGGCCCTCCGACGTGCGGGGCGGGCTGCCCGTGCACGAGGTCGCCGACGCGGTGATCGGGCGGGGCTTCGGGTTCGTGGAGGTGGACAGCGAACAGTTTCCGTGGACGCTGGACAACCCGGCCAACTCCTGGTTCGCACTGGGGTCCACGGCCCGGGTGGCGCTGCGGGACGGCTCCGGGGCGCTGCTCGGGCAACGGGCCTTCGGGGTGGCCGAGTTGGTGTACGCCGACTGGGACGAGGCGGGTGAGCTGGGCGCCCCGCTCGCGGCGGCCCTGGTCCGCGCGGGCGTCACGGCGACCTCGACCATCGCCGGTGGCCCCCGCTACGGCGACCTCGAGGTCGACTCCAACCTTCCCGACATCCGGATCGCCGTCGGCGGCCCCGAGCGCAACTCCCTGGTCGCCGAGGCGCTCGCCATGGACCCGGCGGCCGACCGCGAGCTGCGCCGCCAGGTCGCCGCGCAGGGGGTCGCGGCCGTGTGGGTCGCGCCGCGCGCCTCGCTGCGCGAGGAGTGGGTGCCCGGCGCCGACTTGCGCGATCTGGAGCGGCTGCCGCTGCTGGTGATCGCGGGCGCCGACCTCTCGGGGGACGCCAAGGCCGTCGACGCGCTGATCGCGGACCTGGAGGACTTCACCGTCACCGCCACGGCGGCGGGCGGCGGCGAGGCACTTCCGCCCGGTGACGCCTGGGACGGGCGCGGGTTCGCCGTCCTGAACCGGGGCACGCCCGGCTGTGTGGTCACCACCTCCGGAGACCTCTACATGTCCCTGATGCGCTCCTGCACGGGCTGGCCGTCCGGCATCTGGGTGGACCCGCCCCGTCGCACGACTCCCGACGGCTCCGGCTTCCAGCTCCAGCGCTGGTCGCACACCTTCCAGTACGCGGTCGTCGCGGGCGAGGGCGACTGGCGGGACCTCCAGCTCCCCGCGCGGGGACACGAGTTCAACCATCCGCTCACGGCCCGGGTGCGCGGCGAGGGCGCGTCCGCGCTCCTGCCCCGCAAGACCTCCCTGCTGGAGGTGGAGCCGGCCCGGGAGGTGCTCCTCGACGCCTTCAAGCCGCTGGGCTCCCCGCTGGCCAGGGGCAGCGCGGCGCCGGTGGATCCGGGGCGCGGAGTCGTCGTCCGCGTGCACGAGGTCAACGGGCGGCCGGTGCGGGCCCGGGTACGCGGACCGGTCGCCTGGACCGAGGGTGCCCGGGCGGACGTACTGGAAAGGCCCGGGGAGCCCCTGCTCCCGGACACCGAGGGGGCGCTGGAGGCCGGGCTCACCGGCTTCGAGGTGGCCACCGTCCTGGCCACGCCCCCACAGGCACCGGAGCCCGGCACCGACCCGGGCGTCGCCGCCCACGAGCCCGCACAGCCGGTCCACACCCGCTACTGGCTGCACAACTCCGGCCCCGCCCCGCGCGGCAACATGCCGGTGTCCGTGTACCTCTCGCCCACCGCGCTCACCGTGACCGGCCCGGTCACGGCGACGGTCCGGATCGGCTCCGAGCTCACGGACACCTCGACGAAGGGCACGGTGGTCTTCGAGGTGCCGCCCGGCTGGTCCGCGGAGCCCGCCGAACTGCCGTACGCGCTCGGGCCCGGCGGCTTCTCGCTGACCGAGGTGACGGTGACACCGCCGCCGGACGCCGAGCCCGGCCGGCACTGGCTCACGGCCCGGTTGTCGTACGGCGGCCAGACGTACGAGGACGTCGTGGGCCTCGATGTACCAGGCGGACCGCCCCCGGGGCGGGGCCTGGTGTGCGACCTGGCCGCCGACCGGATCACCGTGCGCAGGGGTGAGCGGGCTCAGGTTCCGGTGAGCCTGCACAACTCCACCCGCGGCCCGGTCGGCGGTCAGCTGTGGGCGGTGTCGTCCTGGGGCACGTGGCAGGGCGTGACACCGGGCCTCCAGGGCTTCACGGTGCCGGGCGGGGAGCGGATGCAGTCCGTCATCGAGGTGGACGCCTCACTGATCCCCCCGGGCGCGTACTGGCTCATGGCGAAGGCGGCGTGGAACGGCCAGGTGGCGTACACGAGGACCATCCCCCTGGAGGTGACCCCGTGACGCCGGAACACGCAGCACTGATAGACGGCGAACCCCTGCCGAGGGAACGGGTGGACTCGTTCCTGGAAAGGCGCCCCTTCAGGGGCGCGGGGAACGGCGCGACCAGCCACAACGAGCCCGCACCCGCCAGACGGCAAACAGAGGCACCCTCTGTCGCGAGACAAAGACGCCGCTGGGCCACACAAGTCGTGGTCACCGACGAACTCGCCCGAAGGGCCTGCACGGACCGGGGCCTGAAGGTCCCGGAAGAGGTGTCCCCCGCCTCCGTCCTGGCCGTCGCCGAGACAGACGTGGCGGACCTCGGCAGCATCGTCGCCGCAGCCCTCGCCCACTCCCCCGCCGCCCGCACCCTCCTCGCCGCCCTGGAAGCCGAACAGACGGTCCCCGAGACGGCCGTACGGGACTACCACGACCGCAACCAGGACCGCTTCCTCACCCACGCGGCGCTGAGGCGGGGCGTCAGCCCCTTCGACGGGGCGGACCCGGAAGATCTGCTGCCGTACGAAGAGGTCCGCGACAGCATCGAACGCGAGCTCCGCAAGGCAGCCGGCCGCCAGGCGTTCTTCGGTTGGCTGGACCAGGCACGCGGCGGCGTGACGTACTCCCACGGGCACGAACACCCCGGCGATCCCTCCCATCCGGACCACGAACACCGTCACTGATCTCGTACGGAACCTAAACGCAACACAGCAAACCATTGACCTCCGATGAATTCTGGTCCACCTTTTCATCAATCGGAGTCGGAGTTGGTTCATTGAACCAGCCGTGGAGGGCATCACATGCGCGCAAAGAGACTGACCCGCACCCTGACCTGTATCGCCGTTCTGTCGCTCGCGGCCACCGGCTGCGGCCTCAGCGGCGGCTCCGACAGCGGTGACGCCACCGCCGGCGGCTGCAAGGTCGACAAGGGCAACGTCGGGTCGGGGAAGCTGACCGGAGACGTCAAGGGCACGATCACCTTCCAGACCACCAACCTGAAGAAAGACTTCGGCGACTTCTTCAACGGAGTCATCGCGGACTTCCAGAAGGCCCACCCCGGCACCAAGGTCAAGTGGATCGACGACCCCGGCGACAACACCTTCACGAGCCGGACCGTCGCCGACGCCCAGGCCTGCACCATGGCCGACGTCATCAACGTCAACGCGCCGACGGCGACCGCCCTCACCAAGGCCGGCTATCTGCTCGACCTCGACACCAAGGACCCGGACGCCTCCAAGCCCTTCGTCCCGTCGTTCTGGAAGACCGCCACCTTCGCCAACGCCTCGGGCAAGGCGATCCACACCACGCTGCCCTGGTACACCGGCGGTGTCCTGCTGACGTACAACAAGGACCTGCTGGCCAAGGCCGGTGTCGACCCGGCGAAGCCGCCGACGAGCATCTTCGGGCTCTTCGCCGACTACGAGAAGGTCGCCAAGGCCGCCGACGGCAAGTTCTTCGCGACGATGGCCAACCCGATCTGGCGCATCCCCGCCGACTTCGACCAGATGGGCATCAAGGTCCTCTCCGCCGACGGCAAGTCCGCCGTCTTCGGCGACGACCCGCGCACCACCCAGTGGGTCGCCTGGATGGCGAAGCTGTACAAGGAGGGCGCGATGCCAAAGGACTCGCTGTCCTCCAGCAACGACCCGTCCACGCTCTACAGCCAGGGCAAGGTCGCCTACGGCTCGACGAACCCGAGCTTCGTACGGTTCGTGAAGCAGAACAGCCCGTCGGTCTACGACAAGACGGCCGTCGGCCAGCAGCCCTACGACGCCCTCGGCCGCGCCTCCGCCGGCGCCCCGCAGTACATATCGGTCGCCGCGACCAGCAAGAACGCGCCCACGGCGCTGTCGTTCGCGGAGTTCCTGACCAACGCCGAGAACCAGACGGCCTGGTGCAAGGACCCCGACGTGGTGATCTTCCCGACCACCACGGAGTCGCTCAACGACCCGTTCTTCCAGAACGTCACCGGCAGCGACCCGTTCTCGCAGGCCCGCAAGCTCGTCGCCGACCAGCTCAAGACGGCCGACACCAACCAGACCAACCTCTCCCCGGCCGTGCAGAACGCCATCGTGTCCCAGGTGCAGCTGGCCATGCAGGGCAAGAAGAGCGCCGCGGACGCCGTCAAGGACGCCCAGGAGAAGTCGAACGAGCTGCTGAAGCAGGGCAGCTGACGGTGACGGCACAGATCACGCATCCGGTGTCCGGCGTGGAGGCCCCGACCCCCGCGCCGGGCCCGGCCCCGTCCCGCCTCCGCCGACTCGCCAGGGCCGCGCTGCCCGGACCCGCTCCCGGGGCCAACGGAGCGGCCATGTACCGCCGTTGGTGGCTGCCGTGGCTGTGGACCGCCCCCGCGATCGGGTGTGCGGTGGTCTTCGGGGTGTTCCCGTTCCTCAACACGCTCCTGCTGTCGTTCACCAACGCCAAGCCGCTGGGCGGCACCGCGGGTTTCGTCGGGCTCGACAACTACACGCGGATGCTCCAGGACGACGACTTCTGGCTCGCCACCCGCAACAGCATCCTCTACGCGGTGATCGTCGTACCCCTGATGGTGCTGCTGCCGCTGATGCTGGCCGTCCTGGTGGAGCGGAACCTGCCCGGCATCGGCTTCTTCCGCTCCGCCTTCTACACGCCGGTGCTCGCCTCCAGCGTGGTCGTCGGTCTGAGCTGGCAGTGGCTGCTCGCCGACGACGGCCTGGTCAACACCTGGCTGGAGAAGGCCCACTTGATCAAGTCGGCCATCCCCTTCCTCTCCGACTCCTGGCTGATCCTGCTCTCCGCGATGGGCCTGACCCTGTGGAAGGGCCTCGGCTGGTACATGATCTTCTACCTGGCCGCCCTCGGGAACGTGCCGAGGGAACTGCACGAGGCCGCGCAGATGGACGGCGCCGGTGCCGTGCGCCGCTTCTGGCACATCACGGTCCCCGGCGTCCGGCAGGCCATGATGCTCGTCGGCACCCTCACCGGCATCGGCTCGCTCAGGGTGTTCACCGAGATCTACATGCTCGGCAGCTCCACCGGCGGCCCCGGCGGCGCCGACCGCACCCTGCCGTTCTACATCCGGGACGTCGGCCTGGACCCGATCACCGGCAACGCGGGATACGGCTCGGCCGTCAGCGTGGCCCTGTTCGCGCTGACGCTGGGGCTGACCCTGCTGGCACAGCGTCTGACCAAGGAGGACGAGTCATGACGACGACCGTCGTCGAGACCAAGGGCCGTCGCCTGATGCCGCGTTGGCGGGACTACGGCCGTCCGCGCGAGCTGGTCGTCCGCTATCTGCTCCTCCTCCTGGTGCTCGGCCTCACCGTGGGCCCGCTGCTGTGGCAGCTGCTGGCCTCCCTGAAGGGCACGAGCGAGGACGTCTTCGGCGCGGACGCCACCCTGCTGCCGCACCACCCGACGCTGCGCGCCTACCGGACCGTCTTCGACCAGGTGCCGGTGTGGTCGTACATCAAGAACAGCCTGATCGTGGTCGCCCTGTCGATCACCAGCCAGCTGGTCTTCTCCACGACGGCCGGCTACATGCTCTCCAAGCCCGCCTGGAAGGGCCGCAAGGCGGTCTGGGTGGTGCTGGTCGCCTCGATGATGTTCCCGTTCGAGTCGATCATGGTGTCGCTGTTCATCAGCATCCGCGACCTTGGTCTGGTCGACAGCCTGGCGGGCGTGTGGCTGCCCGGCTTCGTCGGCGCCATCAACGTCCTGCTCATGCGCGGCGCGTTCCTCGCGGTCCCGCGTGAGATCGAGGACTCGGCGATGCTCGACGGCGCGAACGAGTGGCAGCGCTTCCGGTACCTGTATCTGCCGTCCGCGTGGGGCGCGATCATGGTGGTCGTCATCAACACGTTCATCAGCGCCTGGGACGACTTCCTGTGGCCGCTGATCGTGCTGCGCTCCGAGAGCAACATGACGCTGACGCTGGGGCTTTCCCGTCTGCAGAGCTCGTCGTTCGGCTATGACCAGCGGATGGTCATGGCCGGTTCGGTGATCTCCGTGATCCCGGTGCTGGTGCTGTTCGTGATCACCCAGCGGTGGTTCTACAAGGGCGTGTCGTCGGGGGCCGTCAAACTCTGACCCCGGGCTTCGAGCGCCTCCCGGGCGGAGGCGGCGACCCTGATCTCGACCGTGCCGCTGAGGCCTTCCAGCGGCACGGTCACCGTACGGCGCTCGCCCGGCGCCAGGCCGACACCCTCGAACGCGCACAGTTCGAGGGTGCGCGGCCAGGTGGGGGTGATCAGGCGGCGCAGGTAGACCTGGACGACCGAACGCCCGTACCGATGACCGGTGTTGGTGACATCAACCTCGACCGCCGGTCCCGTCAGGCGTGGCTCGCCGTACGCGAAGCTCGTGTACGACAGCCCGTGCCCGAAGGAGTACCGCGGCTCGGCGCTCTCGTCGACGTATCCGGCGTACTCGGTGTCCTTGTGGTTGTAGTAGACGGGGAGCTGGGCCGCCGAGCGGGGCACGGAGACGGGCAGGCGGCCCGCCGGCTCCGTCAGCCCGAGCAGCACCTCGGCGATCGCCTCGCCGCCCCAGGGGCCGGGATACCAGGCGGACAGCAGGGCGGGCGCGGTGTCCGGGACGATGTGGGGGCGCCCTTGGACCAGCACGACCGCGGTCGGCGTGCCCGTCGCCACCACGGCGTCCAGCAAGGCGTACTGGGCTGCTCCGAGCCGCAGTTCGGCCAGGTCGACGCCCTCGCCGCAGGTCATCTCGGAGACCGCTTTGAGCGCGGCCCCGTTGGCGTCGAACTCGGTCTCGGAGGTACGGGCGCTGCTGCCCCCCAGCACCAGTACGGCGAAATCGGACGCGGCGGCCTGGGCGATCGCCGCCGGGACGCCGGAGAGGTCGTCACCGGTGAGCGAGCAGCCGGGGGCGTGGCGGATGTCGAGGCCGGGCGGGGCGAGCCTGCGCAGGGCGTCCAGGACGCTGCTGCCGGTGCCGGGGCGCTGCGGGGCCGTGTAGTCGCCCGACTGGTGGGCGGTGGTGGCCGCTTGGGGGCCGAGTACGGCGATCCGTGAGACGTGCCCGCCGACGGGGAGCACCCCGTCGTTGCGCAGAAGGGTGACGGCGGCCCGGGCGACGTCCTTGCTGAGCTCCTCTCCGCCGGGCGGAGCAGAGCGCGTCGTGTGCTGCGGATCGAACAGCCCCAGCCGGAACTTGAGCCGCAGCACGCGGGCGACGGCGGTGTCGAGGTCGGTCTCCTTGACGAGCCCTCGCTCGACCGCCTCCTCCAGGTGGGTGAAGCCCTCGTCCCAAAGGCTCAGATCCACCCCGGAGTTGAGGGCGAGGGCGCCCGCGGAGACCTTGTCGCCGGTGATCCGGGCCAGCCGGTCGACGGCGAGGCCGTCCGCCATGACGAGTCCGTCGAAACCCCACTCCTCGCGCAGCAGTCCGGTGAGCAGGGCGCGGTTGCCGGAGCAGGGCATGCCGTCGACCTCGTTGTAGGCGGCCATCACGGCGGCGGCGCCCGCGCGGACACCGGCCCGGGCGGCGGGGAGGTGGATCTCGTGCAGCTCACGCCAGCCCAGCTCGGACTCGGCGGAGTTGCGGCCGCCGACGGTGGCGCCCTGCCCGGCGAAGTGCTTGAGGACGACCGGGGCCTTGTCGGCGGCGAAGAGGCCGTCCGGAGAGGCGCCCTGCATTCCCCGGACCAGCGCCTGTGTCAGCCGGCCCGCGAGATGGGGGTCCTCTCCGAAGCACTCCTCGGTACGGCCCCAGCGCGGGTCGCGGGCGATGTCCAGTGCCGAGACGAGGGCCACGTGGCCGCCACGGGCGCGCAGTTCGGCGGCGGCGTGGGCGGCGGCGCGCTCGTACAGCTCGGGATCCCAGGTGGCGCCGACCGCCAGGTTGACCGGGAGGACCGTGCCGTCGAGGGCCATGAGGCCGTGCGGGACCTCCTCCACGAACAGTGCCGGGATGCCGAGCCGGCTCCGGGCCACGACATGCCGCTGCACCAGCTCGGCGAGGGCGGCCCCGTCCTCCGCCCCCGGTCCGCTCCCGTGATCCACGCCGGACCAGGCGTCGGCGCGCTGGACGCCGTACAGGGCGCCGAGTCCCTCGAAACGGTCGGTCTCGGCGTGCAGGGCCTCGGTGAGTTCGAAGCCGCCGTCGGGGGTGCGGCGATAGGCGTCCCAGCCGCACATCCGCTGGTTGAGCTGGCCGACCTTCTCGCGCAGGGTCATCCGGGACAGCAGGTCCCGGACCCTCGCGTCGGTCGGGGCGGTGGGGTCGCGGTAGGCGGCGTCGCTCATGACGGGTGCGCCAGCCGTGCGAGGGCGACCGCGCCGGGGCAGCCGTCGGCCACCCAGTCCAGGCTCAGGCCGTGCGCGTGGAGGCGTTCGGCCAGCGGGGCGGTGAGCGGCCCCTCGGGTCCGAGGAGCCCGCCCGTGGCGACGATCCGCTCACCGGGTCGCGGTTCCAGCGCCCGTACGGCCTCCAGCAGGTGGTCCGCCGCCTCGTTCAGGATCGTCTGAGCCACGGTGTCCTTCTCGGCGGCGGCCTCGGCGACCAGCGGGGCGAAGCGGGCCAGCCGGATCGGCGGATCGGCCATGACGGCGGGCAGCAGATGGCGGCGGAAGTCCTCACGCCGGGCGCGTGCCCAGCCGGGGACGCCGGTGGGGTGGGGCGCGGTACCGCTCGGCGGGACGGTGCCGCCGCGGTCGTAGGAAGGGATTCCGCCCTTCGGGAGGACGTCGACCGGCAGGCCCAGGGTGCTGCCGACCCAGCCCGCGAGGACCGTCGGACGGCCGCGGCCGTCGGCCATGCGCAGGGCGGCGCGGACCGCGCTGCGGCCGATCCAGAAGCCGCTGCCCTCGTCGCCGAGGAGCCAGCCGTCGCCGTCCACGGTGGTCGTGGCGTGCCGGCCGGTGATGCGCATGGCGACCGCGCCCGTGCCCGCGACCAGGGCGAGGCCCTCGGAGGGGGTGCCGGGGGCGGCGGCGAAGGCGGCCTCGATGTCGCTGCAGACGCCGACCCGGCCGGTCGGGATGCCCAGGCGGCGCAGCGCCTCGGTGAGGGCCGTGCGGGCCCTGCCGGTGCCGGGGTCGTCCTCGGAGGCCGCCGTGGCGCCCGCGAAACCGCCGGTCACGGCCACGACGCGGACGCGCGCCTCCTCGGGCACCACCCGGGCCAGTGCCTCGGTGAGGTGGTCGGTGAGCTGCGGGACCGGGACCGTCATGGCGTTGCCGGCCCCGCCGGTGCCCTCGCCCAGCACGCGGCCGTCGGCGGCGGCGGCGAGGACCACGCGGGTGCGGGTGCCGCCGGCGTCGAGGCCGATGACCAGGTCGCGCCCGTCGCGCGGTTCGTGGTTCAAATCATTACCCATCGATGACTATGGTGATTGATACATTCGCGCAGGACAAGAGCAGGACTCAAGCCGGACCCGCGCAGAACTAGAAGCCGGACCGGGCCCGAACCCGAGGAGGATCCCATTCCCACGCTCCGCTTCGGCGTCAACTACACGCCCCGCCACGGCTGGTTCCACGCCTGGCACGACTTCGATCCGGACCGCACCCGCGAGGATCTGGCCCAGATAGCCGGGCTCGGCCTCGACCACGTCCGGGTCTTCCACCTCTGGCCGCTCCTGCAGCCCAACCGCACACTGATCCGCACCGCCGCCGTGGACCAGCTGGCGCAGCTGGTCGACCTGGCCGCCGAGGCCGGCCTAGACGTGCTGGTGGACGGCGTGCAGGGCCATCTGTCGAGCTTCGACTTCTACCCGGAGTGGACCCGCAGCTGGCACCACCGCAATGTCTTCACCGACCCGGACGCGATCGACGCCCAGGCGAGTCTGCTCCGCACCCTCGGCCACGCCCTCGCCGGCCGTCCCAACCTCATCGGCCTCCAGCTGGGCAACGAGCTCAACAACCTCGTCGAGCACAACCCGGTGACGGTGGCGGAGGTCGACCACTACCTGGACTCGCTGCTGGCGGCCGCCCGGGAAGGCCTCGGCACCGACGGCGGCCTGGTCACGCACTCCGCGTACGACGCGGCCTGGTACGGCGACGACCACCCCTTCACCCCGGAGGCCTCGGCCCGCAAGGGCGACGTCACCACCGTCCACCCCTGGGTCTTCTCCGGCGGCTGCGCGAGCCTGTACGGCCCCCGCTCCCCTCAGGTCCTGCACCTCGCCGAGTACGGTACGGAACTCGCCAAGGCCTACGCCGAGGACCCGTCCCGCCCGGTCTGGGTCCAGGAGACGGGCGCCCCCGAACCCCACATCCCGGCCGCCGACGCCCCGCACTTCGCCCGCGAGACGATCCTCAACGCGTCGGGGTGCGAGGACCTGTGGGGCGTGACCTGGTGGTGCTCCCACGACGTGGACCGGTCACTGGCGGACTTCCCGGAACTGGAGTACACGCTGGGGTTGTTCGACTCGGACGGCAGGCCCAAGCCGATCGCGCGGGCGCTGTCGACGACGATCGCCGAACTGCGGGCGGGGCCGCCTTCGGTGGAGCCGCGCGCCACGGCCCTGGTCCTGGACTGCACGCCGTCCACGCGGTCGGTGTCGGGGCCGGGCGGGGCGTACTTCGAGGAGTGGATGCGCCTGCGCCTGCAGGGGGTGCGTCCGGCGGTGGTACTGGCGGAACGGGCGCAGGACGCCGAGTATCTCGCGGCCCGCGGGATCAAGGAGGTCATGGGTCAGGGCTTCTAGGGGCGCGGGGCTGTCTCGATGTGCGGCTCCGCCGCGTGAGCACGACCAGCCCCCACCGACCCCCACCGGCCCCCACCGGCCCCCGGCTAACGCGCGGCGTTGAGCACTTCGGCAACGGCCCGCAGATTGACCTTCCCGCGGCCGTAGGAACACAACGCCCCGTCCTCCGGCAGCCCGGTGGCGACCCGCACCGCCCCCGGCCTCCGGACCAGCAGCTCGTCCCGCACGCGGGCCTGCCACGGGTACAGGCCCGCGTCACACGTGGCCACGACCAACGGCGCGCTCCCGGCCTCGGCCAGTACCACGTCCACGAGCGCGGAAGGATCAACCGGTTCCCCCGCCACCGCCGTCCCCGTGGCCGTCGGATCAAGCGCGAGCAGCTGGGTCAGCAGATCCTCCCCACCCCAGTTCAACGCGGGATGCGGAGCCGGGAACAGGTCGACGACGTGCGCGCCGGCCACGGGTACGGGGAGCGCCTGCGAGCACACCGCCCGCCGAGCCGCCTCCAGCCCCGCCCCCTCGTCCCATACGGCGATCTCGCTCGCCGGGGTCGCGTACCGCTCGACCAGCCGTTGAACCCGCCGGGCGGCCTCCGCCACCCGCTCCTCGCCCAGCACCCCGTCCCGCAACGCCTCCAGAAGCGCGTCCCGGCACTCCAGGGTGACCCCCAGATCCGCCACGGCGACGATGACCTGGTCCGCCCCGGCCGCGAGAGCGATCCGCGCGCCCGCCGCCTCCCCGTACAGGTCGGAGATCGCCTTCATCTCCAGCGCGTCGCTGACCAGCACCCCGTCGAAGTCGAGCTCGTGCCGCAGCAGATCCCCGAGGACGCGCCGGCTGAGCGTGGCCGGACGGTTGGCGTCCAGTGCCGGGAAGACGACGTGCGCGCTCATCAGCATCGGCACGCCCGCGGCGATCGCGGCCCGGAAGGGTTCGAGGTCGAGTTCGTCGTACGGCCGCGGGTCGACGGCGAGTTCGTGGTGGCTGTCGGTGAGGGTGCCGCCGTGCCCGGGGAAGTGCTTGGCGCAGGACGCGATGCCCCGGGCCTCGGTGGCCGCTATCCAGGCGCCGAGGTGCCGGGACACCAGCGTGGTCTCCTCGCCGAAGGCACGGGTGCGCACGATCGGGTTGCCGGCCTGCCGCTGCACGTCGGCGACGGGGGCGTAGGAGGCGGTGATGCCGAGGGTGGCCAGGTGTCCGGCTAGGGCGTCGGCGCAGCGGGCGGTGAGGTCCAGGTCGTCGACGACGCCGAGGGCGTAGGAGCCGGGGACCTCCGGGGCGCCGGCGGCGACCAGGTGTCCGATGCCGCCGCCCTCGTTGTCGATGGCGACCAGCAGGTCGGGGCGCAGGGCCCGCAGGGTGTCGGTGAGCCGGCGCACCTGTTCCGCGTCGCGCACGTTGCGGGTGAACAGGATGACCCCGCCGAGGCCGCGGTCGATGAGCCGCTTCAGGGTGTCGGGGACGGCCGTGGTGCCTTCGAACCCGGCGACGAGACAGCGGTGGGCGGCCTCGTCGAGGTCGACGGGGAGGGCGGTGCGGGCAGACGGGTGCTCGGAGTGGGTCACCCCCGGAATCCTCTGGCTCGCTCAGCCGAAAGTCAACATACCAATGGTTCGGTCATTCATCCCGCGCTCTCCCAGCCCAGCCCGTCGGCGGAGGCGAGGAGGTGGCCCGACGGGGTGGGCACGGTGTCGTCCAGGGGGCCGCCGTACAGGGCCTGCTCCTGGAGGTCGTTGCCGGTCCGGAAGGTCTCGCCGACGACCCGCGTGGACAGCAGCGGGTTCGTCCGGTCGCCCGAGGACGCCAACCGGCCCACCGCGCCGTCCAGTTCGGCCGCGGCCGCACTCCACCGGTCCCCGAACCGCTCGGCTCCCAGCACCGCCGTGTCACCCGAGACCAGTCCGCCCGCCAGCTCGGCGAAGGCCGCCGCCTCGGTGCCGTCGACCTTCGTGACCTTCTTCGCGGACCAGAAGTACGACTCGTCGTTGCGTTCCATGTCGTAGAAGGCGATCAGGAACTCGTAGAACACCCCGTACTCGCGCCGGTAGCGGTCCTCGAACTCGGCGAAGCCGCGCTCCTCGGGCACACTGCCGTCGAGCGCGGAGTTGACCGCGCGGGCCGCCAGCAGGGCGCCGTAGGTGGCCAGATGGACCCCGGAGGACAGCACCGGGTCCACGAAGCAGGCGGCGTCGCCGACGAGCGCCATGCCGGGCGTCCAGAAGGACGTCCTCCAGTACGACCAGTCCTTGCGCACCCGCACCCGGTCGTACGGCGGCTCGGTCGCGGCCGGCACGCCGTCCAGCAGCTCGGCCACCTCCGGGCAGGCCCCGATCATGTCCTGCCAGGCGGCGCGCGGATCCCGCTGGACGGCCGGGTTGTGCTCGGGCGAGATCACGGCGCCGACGCTGGTCAGGTCGTCGCGCAGCGGGATGTACCAGAGCCACCCCGCGTCGAAGGCGGCGCAGAAGATGTTGCCCCGGTTCGGTTCGGGCAGCCGGCGTCCGCCCGCGAAGTAACCGAACACGGCGAGGTTGCGGAAGAAGTCGGAGTACACGCGCCTCCCGCCCACCCCGGAGTGGACCCGGCTGGTGTTGCCGGACGCGTCGATGACGTGACGGCCGTACGCCGTACGGGAGTTGCCGTCCTTGTCGGTGTACTCGACCCCGCGCACCCGCTCTCCGTCGGCGACGATCCGGCGCACCGGGCTGCCCTCGCGCACCTCGGCGCCGACGCGGACGGCGTTGCGCAGCAGGATCTCGTCGAACCGGGACCGCTCCACCTGGAAGGCCGTCGCCGTGGGCTCGGGCAGCCGGGGCGTCATGGCGAAGGAGAACTGCCACGGCTTCGGATCACGCCCCCAGCGCAGTGTGCCGCCGCGCTTGAGGGTGAACCCGGCCGCGGCGACCTCGTCGGCGACACCGAGGATGCCGCACAGGCCGTGCACGGTCGCGGGCAGCAGCGACTCACCGATCTGGTACCTCGGGAAGGTCTCCCGCTCCAGCAGGAGCACCCGGTGTCCGCGCATCGCGACGGCGGCCGCGGCGGTCGATCCGGCCGGGCCGCCACCGACGACTATCAGGTCGTACTCGGGGTCCATCGGGAACTCCTGTTCTCGGTCGGCGTCAGTCGTGTCAGGGATCAGCCGTCGTTCTCGGGGTCATTCGGTCAGCCAGGCGCGGATCGCCTCGGCCGTCGCGTCGGCGTCCCGGTGGACGACGGAGTAGTGGTCACCGGGGACGTCGGCGGTGTCGTGCGGCAGCGGCCAGTGCGGCAGCCAGTCGCCGTCGGGGTCGGCCCGCCGCATCTCGGCGGTCGGGCGGCCGCGCAGCAGCAGCGTCGGCACGGGCGGGGACCCGGGGACCGGCTCGGGGCGCCATCCCTCGAGAACGCGCGCATAGCCACCGCCCGCGATCAGCAACGAGTCGTCGAACTCCTCGACCACGTCCTCCGGCAGGGTGGCGCCCGCGGCCATCAGGGCGAGTGCGCGTGCGTCTCCGCGCTGGAGGACGCCCGCGTGCGAGTCGACCAGCACCACACCGGCCGGCGGCTCTCCGGCGCTCGCCAGGTGGCGGGCCACCTCGTGGGCGATCACACCGCCGGCGCAGTAGCCGACCAGGACGACGGGACCGCCCCGGGCGATCTCGCGCACCGCGTCGGCGTGCGCCCGCCTCAGCGTCTCCATCGAGTCCGGAACGGCCCTGCGGGCGCCGAGTCCGGGGTGTTCCAGCAGGTACAGGTCCCGTTCCCCGTCGAAGTGTGCGGCCAGCCCGGTCGGGACCCGCTGGAAGGGCGCGAGGTAGTCGGGGAGGTAGGCGAGCGCCGCGGCACCTCGGCCCTCGCTGGTGCCGCCCCGGGCGAGCCGGACGGGCCCGACGGCATGCCGGGCACGGTCGGCCGCGGTGAAGGACGGCAGGGCGTACGAGGCGACGTACCGCAGGGTCATCGCCTCCAGCGGGCCCCGCTCGCGCAGGACCCGGTGGTAGAGGGCGCTGAACCGGTAGGCGGAGGACGGCACTTGAGCCGCCGTGTCCGTCGCCGGAGTGTCCTTCGACTCCGCGGGCTCCTCCGGCTCCCCCGGCTCCCCCGGCTCCCCCGGCTCCGGCAGCGCGCCCGCCTTCCCCAACGCACCGAGGATGTGCGCCGAGAGCCCTTCCAGCGTCGGATGTTCGAGGACGACCGTGGGCGCAAGCCGCACCCGGGTGAACGCGCTGAGCCGGTTGCGGAACTGAAGGGCCGTCAGTGAGTCGAAGCCGAGCTGTCCGAACTCCCGGTCGGCGGGGAACGCGTCCGCGTCCGGGAAGCCGAGCACCGCGGCCAGTTCGGCGCGGAGCAGACCGGCCAGCACTTCCTCGCGGTGGCCCTGGGGAGTCGCGGCGAGCTTCTTGCGCCAGGCGCCGGGAGCCTGGTCGGCCGCCGGTGACACGGCGACCGGGGCCGGTCGCGACGGGCGTAGGTCCGCGAGCAACGGCAGGGGCGAGCCGCTCTGCGTGGCGCGGGCGAACGGCACGGGCACCAGCACCGGTGCCGCCGTTCGCAGCGCGGAGTCCAGCAGTTCGACGCCCTCCCGCTCGGTGATCGCGGGCACCCCGCCCTCGGCCAGCAGGTCGGGCGCGACCCGGCCCGCCATGCCGTCGTCGTGCGCGGTGGTCCACGGGCCCCAGGCGAGGGACCGGGCGGGCAGCCCGCGGGCGGCCCGGTGCCCGGCGAGCGCGTCGAGGAAGCCGTTGGCGGCCGCGTAGTTGGACTGTCCCGGCCTGCCCAGCACTCCGGCGGCCGAGGAGTACAGCACGAACGCGGACAGTGCCAGGTCCGCGGTCGCCTCGTGCAGATGCCAGGCGGCGTCCGCCTTGGGCGCCAGCACTTCGGCCACCCGCTCGGGCGTCATCCCGTGCACCACACCGTCGGCCACCACCCCGGCGAGATGGAACACGCCGGTCAGGGGCGGCCTGCAGGACGCGACCAGCGCGTCGACGGCCGCGCGGTCGCTCACGTCACACGCCACCACCCGCACGTCCGCGGGGAGTTCGGCGGCCCAGTCCGGAGTGCGGCCGCCACGGCTCGCCAACAGCAGGTGCCGGACCCGGTGTTCGGTCACGAGATACCGGGCGAGGCTCGCGCCGAGCGCTCCGGTGCCGCCGGTGATCAGCACGGTGCCGTCGGGGTCGAGGGCGGGTGGGGCGGCAGGCGCGGGGCCGGTGGTGACCAGCCTGGGCACCAGGACGGTGCCGTCGTGCAGGGCGAGTTGGGGCTCGCCGGTGCGCAGGGCCGCCTCCAGTGCCGTCGCAGTGGCGGTGCCGCCGCGGAGGTCGAGCTGCACGATACGGCCGGGGTGCTCGGACTGCGCGCTGCGCAGGAAGCCGGCCAGCGCGGCCTGCGCCGGGTCCGGGTCGTCGCCGGTGGCCTGATGGGTGAGCACCAGCAGTCGGCCCGGACGGGTGTCGGCGACCCAGTCGCGCACCCGGGCCAGGGCGGCCGTGACGAGATCCCGGGCCCGGCCCGGCATGTCCTCGGGCGGCTGGGCCGAAAGGTCTGCCGTATCGAGCAGTTCGTGCTCGACATCGGCGTCGCCGGCTTCCGTGGCGGGCCGCCAGGCCACCTCGTACAGCTCGGTGGGCCGGACCTTCATCACCCGCGTGACCAGGGATTCGACGGTGGCCAGCGGCCGCCCGTCCACGCCGGTCAGCGTCACCCGTACCTCGTCGGCCCCGAGCCGCTCCAGACGTACCCTCGCGGCGGTGGCGCCGGTCGCGTGCACGGTCACGCCGGTGCAGGCGAGCGGGACCCGCGCCTCGCCCGGCCCGTCGGCCAGCAGCGCGGCGTGCAGGGCTGCGTCGAACAGCGCGGGGTGCAGGGTGTACGAGCCCACGCCCGCCGCCTCCTGAGGCCGCAGCGCCACCTCGGCGAACGTCTCGGCACCGCGCCGCCAGAGCCTGGTGACCACACGGAAGGCGGGCCCGTAGTGGTGCCCGTACGCGGCGAGCCGCTGATAGTCGACGGCGAGCTCCTCGGCGCCGACAGGGGGCCACGGCGTGTCCTGAGCCGCTGCGGGAGGCGTACCGACCGGGGCGACCGACGCACCGGCATGGCGGGTCCACGTCTCACCCGTTCGCGCCCACACGGTGACCGGGCGGTTGCCCTCCCGGTCCGGGGCGTCCGCGACCACCTGGATCCGCACCTGGTCCGACGCGGGCAGCACCAGCGGCTCGTGGAAGGTCAGCTCGGACAACCGTGGCGGCCCCTGCTCCGGCGGTGTCCCCGCCGCCCGGAGGGCCAGCTCGGCGAAGACCGTCGCGGGCACCAGCACCCGGTCGCCGATGACATGGTCCGCGAGCCAGGGCTGCCGCGCGGTGGACAGCACGCCGCTGTACCGGGTGCCGGGCCCGTCGGCGTCCGGCTGCGCCTCACCGACCAGCTTCCGGTCGTCGCCGTCGCCGTGGTCACGGACGTCGAGCCAGTAGCGCTGCCGCTGGAAGGGGTACGTCGGCAGCGGCCGCCGCCGGGCGCCGGTTTTGGCGTACACGGACCGCCAGTCCACCGGCACCCCGTGGACGTGCAGCTCCGCCAGGGCCACGGCCGTCTCGGCACCGGACGTGAACAGGGCTCCGGAGCCCGGCTCGACGCACTCCTCGGCCGCCGTGATCAAGGCCGCGGAAGGACCGGTCGCCACGTAGGCCGTCACACCCCTCCGCGCCAGCCACTGCACCGCGTCGGCGAACCGCACGGTCTCACGCGCCTGCCGTACCCAGTACTCGGCGGTCCGGATCGCGTCCGGCTCCGGGCGGCCGGTCAGCGTCGACACCACCGGTACGGACGGCCGGTGGTAGGTGACCGACTCGGCGACCTCCCGGAACGCGTCCAGCATGGGGTCGAGCAGCGGTGAGTGGAAGGCGTGGCTGACCCTCAACCGGGTCGCGGACCGACCGAGTCGGGCAGCCAGGGTCGACACCGTCTCCTCGTCGCCGGACAGCACCACGGACTCGGGTCCGTTGACCGCCGCGACGGCGATCCGGGCACCGGGCACCTCGTCGAGCCGCTTCAGCACGTCCGCCAGCGGGGCCCGTACGGCGAACATGGCGCCCCCTGCTGGCAGTTCGGCCATCAGACGGCCACGCGCGGCCACCAGCCGTACCGCGTCGGCCCGCGAGAACACACCCGCGATGTGTGCGGCGGCCAGTTCGCCGATCGAATGGCCGACCAGGAAGTCCGGCCGTACACCGCAGTGAGCGAGGAGCGTGTGGAGGGCGACCTCATAGGCGAACAGGGCGGCTTGGGTGTAGTCGGTGCGGTGCAGGAGGTCGCTGTCGGGGTCGTCGATCACCTCCCTGAGGGGGCGGTCGAGCAACGGGGTGAAGGCGGCGCACAGTTCGTCGAAGGCGTTGGCGAACACGGGGAAGGAGGTCGACAGTTCGCGGCCCATGCCCGTCCGCTGGGAGCCCTGGCCCGCGCAGAGCAGCGCCACCTTGGAGGTGCCGCGTGCGGTGTCCTTGCGCAGTGCGGGGCTGTCGGTGCCTTCGGCCAACTCCCTCAGCCCGGCGAGCAGTCCGTCGGTCCCGGTGGCCAGGACGGCCGCTCGGCGCTGAAGGGGGGCGCGGGTGGTCGCGAGCGAGTACGCGACATCCAGGGCCGCCGTCTCCCCGTCGACGTCGGCCAGCGCTGTGGCCAACTCCCGGGCGTGGGCGCGGAGTCCGGCCTCGTCGCTGCCGCCGACGAGCCAGGAGGTGACGGTACGCGGGCCCGAGCTAACGTTCCGGGGCTCCTCCTCGGCGCCCGCCGGCTCCTCGATGATCACGTGCGCGTTGGTCCCGCCGATCCCGAACGACGAGACCGCCGCCCGGCGCGGCCGGTCGCGTTCCGGCCAGGGCCGGGCCCGGTCCAGCAGCCGTACCGCCCCGTCCGACCAGTCGACGTGCGGCGACGGCTGCTCCGCGTACAGCGACCTGGGCAGTTCGCCGTGGCGCATCGCCTCGATCATCTTGATGACGCCGGCCACCCCGGCCGCGGCCTGGGTGTGCCCGAAGTTCGACTTGACCGAGCCGAGCCACACCGGGTCCGCGGGCTCGCGGTCCTGGCCGTATGTGGCCAGCAGGGCGCCCGCCTCGATCGGGTCGCCGAGCGCGGTGCCGGTGCCGTGGCCCTCGACGACGTCGACGTCGTCCGTGTTCAGCCCGGCATCGGCCAACGCCAGCCGGATCAGCTCCCGTTGGGCCTCGCCGTTGGGGGCGGTCAGGCCGTTGGAGGCACCGTCCTGGTTGACGGCCGAGCCGCGCAGAACGGCCAGCACCGGGTGTCCGTTGCGCCGGGCGTCCGACAGCTTCTCCAGGAGCACCAGGCCGACGCCCTCGGCCCACGCGGTGCCGTCGGCGCCGTCCGCGAAGGACCGGCAGCGGCCGTCCGCCGACAGGCCGCGCTGCCGGCTGAACACCACGAACGGCTTCGGACTGGCCAGCACGGTCACCCCGCCGGCCAGCGCGAGGGTGCACTCACCCGCGCGCAGGGCGGCCGCGGCCAGGTCCATGGCGACGAGGGAGGACGAACAGGCCGTGTCGACGGTCAGGGCGGGACCGCGCAGGCCCAGCACGTAGGAGATCCGCCCGGAGGCCACGCTGCCGGCCGACCCGACGCCGATGTGCGACTCCAGCGCGTGCGCCGAGGCCCCGCCGCCGTATCCGCCGTGCATCAGACCGACGTAGACGCCGGTGGCGCTGCCGCGCAGGGAGGGCGCGGGGATGCCCGCGCGCTCCAGGGTCTCCCAGGCGACTTCGAGCAGCAGCCGGTGCTGCGGGTCGGTGGCCGTGGCCTCGCGCGGCGAGATGCCGAAGAACAGCGGGTCGAAGTCGGCCGCGTCGGTGAGGAAGCCGCCGCGTCGGGTGTACGTCGTCCCGAGCCGGTCGGGGTCGGGGTGGTACAGGGCGTCGACGTCCCAGCCCCGGTCGGCCGGGAACTCGCCGGTGGCGTCCGCCCCCTCGGACACCAGCCGCCAGAGGTCCTCGGGCGAGCGCACCCCACCCGGGTAACGGCAGCCGACGGCCACGATCGCGATCGGCTCGGCGGCGGGGCCGCGGCGCGGGTGTGCCGTCTCACGGGCACCGCCGTGCAGGCGCTCGTCCAGGTGTGCGGCGACGGCGGCGGGGGTCGGGTGGTCCCAGACCAGGGTGGCGGGCAGCCGCAGTCCGGTACGGAGGCCGAGCCGGTGCCACAGGGTCATCGCCCCCATGGAGGTGAGACCGAGGTCGGCGAAGGCGGTGTGCGGATCGATCGCCGCGGCGTCGGTGCCGGGCGCCTCACCACGGACGGCCGACGGGGCGCTCACGGAACGGCCGGGGACCGGCGGGGCGCTCGCGGAACGGCCGGGGACCGGCGAGGCGCTCGCGGCTCGACCGGGGACCGGCGAGGCGCTCGCGGAACGGCCGGGGACCGGCGAGGCGCTCGCGGAACGGCCGGGGACCGGCGGGGCGCTCGCGGCTCGACCGGGGACCGGCGGGGTAGTCACAGAACGACCGGGGACCGGCGGGGCGCCGGGCGGGAACGGCTCACCGGGGTTCTCCGGCCCCCCGGGCCTCCCCGCCCCACCGACGGTGGCCGTCTCCGCGCACACCAGCTCGGTCAGTACCGCGCGTCGCTCCGCCGGGGTCCGGTCGGCCAAGCCCGCGAGGGTCTCCTCGGACGGGCGGGCGGCGAGGCCCTCGCGGAGGACCGCCCGTCGTGGCTTGCCGGCCGCGGTGCGTGGGACGGCCGGGGTGAACAGGACGTCCTCGGGCACCTTGTGCGCGGAGAGCACCTCGGCGCAGGCCCGCAGCAGCTCGCCCGTGTCGAGGCCCCGTCGCGCCGGTACGACGAAGGCGACCGGGACCTCGCCGAGCAGCGGATGCGGTCGCGCCACCACGGCCGCGTCCAGTACCCCGGGCAGCCCGCGCAGCACCTGCTCGACCTCGACGGGATCGACGTTCTCCCCGCCCCGGACGATCCGGTCGTTCGCGCGTCCGGTGACGGTCAGGTGTCCGTGCTCGCCCAGCCGCCCCAGGTCACCGGTGCGGTACCAGCCGTCACCGTCCGCCGCCGTCCCGTCGTGGAGGCCGAGCATGAGGCCGGGCCCGCGCACCCAGATCTCCCCCTCGCCGCCCACGACCTCCGCCCCGGTCCCGGGATCGACGAGCCGCACCTCCATGCCGGGCAGCACGGCCCCGCTGCTGCCCCGCACCCGCGGCCCCGCCAAGGACTCCATCGCGATCTTGCCGCAGGTCTCGGTGCTGCCGTATCCGTCGAGGAGCGGTGCCCCGAACCGCCCCTCGACCCGCTCCCGCAGTTCCGGCTCGCTCGGCGCCCCGGCGGTGACGCACACCCGCAGCGAGGGCACCTCGCCGAGTCCGGCGTCGAGCAACTGCTGGTAGGTGAGCGGCACTCCGCCCAACACGGTCGGCGCGAACTCCTCGATCAGCCGTACCAGTGCGGCCGGTTCCCGCTCCGCGGTGATCCGCGCGCTGCCTCCCGCCACGGTCGTACCGAGTACACAGAGCGAGTGGGCGTAGGTGTGTGCGAGCGGCAACGGCCACAGCAGCCGGTCGTGCGCCGAGAGCCCCAGCCGGGGCACATAGCAGGCGACCGGGGACCAGAGCGCGGAGCGCTGACTGGCGACGGCGGCCCTGGGGGTGCCCGAGGTGCCGGAGGTGTACAGCAGCCAGGCGGGCTCGTCCAGACCGAGATCGTCGGGGGGTTCGGGTGCACGGCCGTCCGCCACGAGGTCGTCGAAGTGCACGACTCCCTCCGGCACCGGGCCGTCCCCGGTCACCACCAGTCGCGGTGACCGCTCCCCGACCACGCTGGCGATCCGCGCCAACTGCCGCCGGTCGACGACCAGTACGTCCGGATCGCAGTCGGCGAGCAGCGCCGCGAGCTCGGCATGGGTGCCCCGCGGACTCAACGGCACCCCGACCGCGGCGGCCCGGGCCGTGGCGAGCAACCCCTCGACCAGCTCCACGCTGTTGTCGAGACAGAACGCCACCCTGGCCCCACGCCCCACCCCGAGCGCGCCCGCCAACCGCCGCGTCCGGAGCTCCAGTTCGGCCCAGTTCACCGCCCGCCGGTCGTCGGCGAACGCGAGCTTCCCGCCGTACCGCGAGGAGTTCTCGACCAGTAACTCCGCCACGGGCCGGACCTCGGCCACTGCTCCGACGCGCATCGGGCCTCCTTCTGGATCACCGATTCCGCACCGTATCCCGCCCGCACGCCCGACATCGCATCGCAAATGGGTGCCGGGCGAGCGGAGTTGGCGGAACCAGCCACCGGAACTCGGCACACCCGGCCCCCGCGCCCACCGGGGCGCGGCGCGCCGGTCGGGAGGATCAAGAGTCGGTCATCCGGCCGGAGCGAGCCACACCGCCACCGGCACGGGAGAGCGGCCGTACCCACGGACCGGCCGCGGCGACCGGAAACGCCCGGGCCGCGACCGCTCGGCCTCAGCCCTCGTCCGGCGTCAGCCGCAACGAGATGCTGTTGATGCAGTACCGCTGGTCGGTGGGCGTCGGATACCCCTCACCCTCGAACACGTGCCCGAGGTGCGAGCCGCAGCGGGCGCAGCGCACCTCCGTCCGCACCATCCCGTGCGAGCGGTCCTGGATCAGTTCGACGGCGTCGGTGTCCTTCGGGTCGTAGAAGGACGGCCAGCCGCAGTGGGACTCGAACTTCGTGGTGGAGGTGAAGAGTTCGGCACCGCAGGCACGGCAGGAGTACACACCGGTGGTCTTGGTGTCGGTGTACTCACCGGCGAAGGCGGGTTCCGTGCCGGCCTGGCGGAGTACGGCGTACTCGGCCGGGGTCAGCTCCGCACGCCACTGCTCGTCCGGCTTGTCGACGTCGTACGACATGACTCTCAGCCCCTTTGGTTCGCGAGACGGTCCAGGATCAGCGGGCCGAGGTCGGTGACATCGCCCGCGCCCATGGTGAGAACGAGATCACCGGCCTTCGCCATTCCCGCGACCTGCTCCGGCACGTCCGCCTTGTCGTGGACCGGCGTCACGTCCGCGCCCGCGGCCCGCGCCGCCCCGATGATCAGCTCGCTCGTCACCCCGGGGATCGGGTCCTCGCGGGCCGGGTAGATGTCCAGGACCAGGGAGCCGTCCGCGAGCGCGAGGGCCTCGCCCATTTCCTTGCCGAGCTCCTGCGTCCGCGAGAACAGATGGGGCTGGAAGACGACCAGGATGCGGGCGTCACCGGCGGCCGCGCGCATGGCCTCCAGGTCCGCCGTCATCTCGGTGGGGTGGTGGGCGTAGGAGTCGATGACCTGCACCCCGGCCGCCTCACCCTTGAGCTGGAGGCGCCGCTTGACGCCGGTGTACGCGGCCAGGGCGGGCGCCAGCTCGGCGGCGGGGACCCCGAGCGCCATGCCCGCGGCCAGGGCGGCCACCGCGTTGTGCGCGTAGTGGCGGCCGGGCACGGACACGGTGAAGGTGAGCGGCGAACCGTCCAGCTCCACGGTGACCTCGCTCCTGAGGCCCTGCGCGACGACCGAGAGCACCCGCACGTCGGCGTCCTCGGCGTCGCCGTACGTCACCACGCGCACGCCGCTCGCCGTGACTCGCCGGGTCAGTTCCCGGGCGCCCTCGTGGTCCGCGTTGACGACCAGGGTGCCGCCCTCGGCGATGCGGTCCACGAACGTCTCGAAGGACTCGTAGATCTCGTCCATCGACGCGTAGTTGGCGTGGTGGTCGAGCTCGACGTTGAGGACGATCGCGACCTCGGGGGCGTACTTGTGGAAGCTGCGGTCCGATTCGTCCGCCTCGGCGACGAAGATCTCGCCCTCGCCGTGCAGGGCGTTGGAGCCGGGGGCGTCCAGGTCGCCGCCGATCGCGTACGACGGCTTCAGGCCCAGCTCGGACAGGGAGACCGCCAGCATCGAGGTCGTGGTCGTCTTGCCGTGCGTGCCCGCGACCGCGATCGGCCGCAGGCCGTCCATCAGCGAGGCGAGGGCGTCGGACCGGTGCACGACCGGGATGCCGAGCTCGGCCGCCCGGGCCAGCTCGGGGTTGTCGGCCCGGATCGCCGACGACACGACGACACAGGTGGCGTCGGACGCCAGGTGCTCGGCCGCGTGCCCGATGTGCACGGTCGCCCCGAGCGCGCGCAGCGCCTCCGCGGTCGCGGACTCCTTGGCGTCACTGCCGGCCACCTTCGCCCCGCGCTGCGCGAGGATCTTCGCGATCCCCGACATCCCGGCCCCACCGATCCCGATGAAGTGCGGTCGGTCCATGGCGGTAGGAAGGCCGGGTGCCATGCGTGTTCTCCCCAGATGCGGTACGACGGTGAGTCCTCAGCCTATTGCGTACGGGCGCGTGCCCGGCCCCAGGGGCGCGGGACCGTCCCCACCGTGAGGGTCCGGCCCGGCGGCAGGGCTACGCCTTGCTGTGCGAGAACAGCTTCAGCACCGGTACGCCCACCTTGTGACGGGCCCGGGACGCCCAGTCGCGGTGGAAGAACTCCTCGACGTAGTGGGGGTCGGTCAGCACGATCACCTCGTCCGCGCCGATCTCGCCGACCAGGGCCTTGAGCGCGTCCAGGGGGTGGTCCTCGATGAGCCGCCCCTCCGCCTCGCTCCCGGAGGCTCTGAGCGCCTGCAGGGACACCTCCAGGGCTCGCTCCCCCACGCCCTTCGCCGCGTCGCCCTCGGGCGTCTCCCGCTCCCGTACGGCCTCGTCCAGCTCGCCCAGCGCCACGTCGTCGATGGCCCGCAGCAGCCGGTCGGCCTGGTCCCCCCGCGGCTGGAGCAGCACATGGAACGCGACCGACTCGTCGCCGTGCAAAGTGGTGACGAAGTCCACGTCGGCGGACGTCAGGGCCTTCTCGATCATCAAAACGCTTGTGAACACCGGGCGTCCCCTTCTCTGCTCGCTGCGGAAACCATCCTGCCCCGTGATCGCACGGGTACTGCCGGATTCAGTGTGCCCGCCGGAAGCTAATCGGAACGGCAGATTCCGCCAA
Organism: Streptomyces sp. NPDC005303; assembly: GCF_040607335.1. Lineage (NCBI taxonomy): Bacteria > Bacillati > Actinomycetota > Actinomycetes > Kitasatosporales > Streptomycetaceae > Streptomyces > Streptomyces sp. NPDC005303. The sequence goes on from NZ_JBEXGM010000010.1 coordinate 77,611, forward strand.
GGTCGGCCTCGGCGGTACCGATCGAACCCGCGCCCGGACGGTCACGGCCTGCGATACCTGCTGAAGAGGAATCCGTCCTCCTCCAGCAGGGAGTCCAGTGCGAACCGCGCCGGGACCGCCACCGAGGGCCCTCCGGCGATCCGCTGCGCGTCCCCCGCGGTGAGCATCGGGGACAGGGTCAGACAGAGCTCGTCGAGCACCCCGGCGGCCACCAGCTGCCCGAGCAGCCGGGGTCCGCCCTCGGTCAGCAGCCGGGTGTGTCCCAGCTCGGCGAGCGCCCGTACGGCTCGCGCGGGGTCCACGCCGACGCCGTCCCCGGCGATCACCACCCGCGCGCCCGCCTTCTCGGCCGCGGCGATCCGGTCCGGGGCCGCCGCGGCGCCGGTGAGGATCAGCGTGGGCACCAGGGGCGAGGTGTAGAGCGGGAGCGAGAAGTCCAGGTCCAGGCTCGCGGTGATCACCGCGATCGCCGGGACCGGGCCCTGTCCGGCCGCCTCCCGCATCGCAGCGAACTCGTCACGCACGCGTGCGGGCCGGTACCCCTCCTGCCGGACCGTTTCCGCACCGGCGATCACCACGTCCGCCAGGGCCCGTAGCGTCCCGAAGATCCGCATGTCGGTCGCGGTGGAGATGGGGTGCGACCGGCCGTCGTGCTGGGCGGCCCCGTCCAGCGTGGAAACCATGTTGGCGCGCAGCCACACCTCGGGGGTCCCGGGTCCGGGTCCGAGCTCGGGGTACGCGTAGGCGGCGGCCAGCTCGTCGAGGCTCCAGTCATGGCCGGTCTCCCCCTCGGAGCTCCGGATCGCTGTCTCGTCGGTCACAGGGAACAGGCGTCGCATGTCGTGCAGTGTGGCACGGCGCTTAGCATGGTGAACCGTGTCTACTTCCCCCGCCGCGTCCGGGTCCGGTTCGATGACCGACACCGCCCCGCCGTCCCTGTGCGACCGTGAGCCGCACGTCCCCGCGGACCGGCTGGTCGCCGAGATGGTGCCGCCGCCGCGGTTCGACTCGGTGCGTTTCGACACGTACATCCCGGACCCGAACCAGCCCAGCCAGACCGAGGCCGTCCGGGTCCTTGCGGGCTTCGCGGCGGGTCTCGGCGGCGCGCACGCGGTCGGCGGCGGCAAGCGCGGCTTCCTCGGGTTCGGCAGGGCCAGGACCCCGAAGACCCCGGCGGGCCCCCGCGGCGTCTACCTCGACGGCGGTTACGGCGTCGGCAAGACCCATCTGCTGGCCTCCCTCTGGCACGCCACCCCCGCCGAACCCTCCCTGAAGGCCTTCGGCACCTTCGTCGAGCTGACCAACCTGGTCGGCGCCCTCGGCTTCCAGAAGACGGTCCAGACGCTCTCCGGCCACCGCCTGCTGTGCATCGACGAGTTCGAGCTGGACGACCCGGGCGACACCGTCCTGGTCTCCACCCTGCTCGGCAAGCTGGTCGACGCGGGCGTGGCGCTCGCCGCCACCTCCAACACGCTGCCGGGCAAACTCGGCGAGGGCCGGTTCGCGGCCGTGGACTTCCTGCGCGAGATCCAGGGCCTGTCGGCGCACTTCCGCCCGCTGCGCATCGACGGCGAGGACTACCGCCACCGCGGGCTGCCCGAGGCCCCGGCGCCGTTCACCGACGAGGAGGTCACCAAGGCGGCGTACGCCACCGAGGGCGCCTCGCTCGACGACTTCCCGAGGCTGCTGGCCCACCTCGCCAGGGTCCACCCGAGCCGCTACGGCGCCCTGACCGACGGCCTCGGGGCGGTCTGCCTCACCGACGTGCAGCCGGTGCCGGACCAGTCGACGGCGCTGCGGCTCGTGGTGCTCGCGGACCGTCTCTACGACCGCGAGATACCGGTGCTGGCCTCCGGACTGCCCTTCGACCGCCTGTTCAGCGAGGAGATGCTGAACGGCGGCTACCGCAAGAAGTACTTCCGCGCGATATCCCGGCTGACCGCGCTGGCGCGCGACGCGAAGGGTCTTGTCGCTTAATCACAGCGAAACCTCGCACGTCAAGGGCCAGTTCGCGTCAGCGACCCGGCTCGCTTCAGCCTCTCTTCAGCCGGAAACGTTAAGTTAACCCTGCAAACAACTTTGCCGAGCTAAGGTGTTTCTTGACCAGCCGTTGACCAACGGTTGGTCTGGGCTAGAAGTGTGAACCATCGAGAGGGGGACGCGTGTTCCGAGGTGCGACGGTACGGACCGTGGTAGCGGCCCTCGCCGCCGTTCTTCTGGCGCTCCCTTTCTTCGTGTCCACCGAGGAATTCGCAACCGCGCACACAGGCCGTCAGGCTGAGGCCAAGGCTCAGGCCGGGACCAAGTTCTCCGGCAAGGCCTCACGCGCCGAAGCCTCCGGCAAGCGCCACTGCAACCACGTCGGGGGCCCGACCGGCCCCCTGCGCACCCGCGACCGGCACCGCGCCGTCGACTTCGCCCCCGAGGGGCCCGAGCGCTCACTGTCGGCCGAGGAGCCGACGGCCCCGCCCGAGCGGGTCGCAGCAGGCGCGTTCCCCCTGTCGAGACCCTCGACAGCCCATGCTCCGGCGGCACTTCAGGTTTTCCGCTGCTGACAGCAGAGCAGTGCCCCACCTCTGTTCCCCCACCTGTCATGTAAGCCGACGCGCCCTTCGGCGCGCCAGGTAACCCGACGCGCCCCCACGGCGCGCCAGGAGGAGTCACCACATGCAGCCCCTCATCGACAACGCCCGTACGTTCGGACAGCGCCCTGAGGAGTTCGCCAAGCTGGCCGAAGGCCAGTCCCCCCAGGTTCTGTTCATCACCTGCTCGGACTCCAGGGTCGTCCCGGCCCTGATCACGGGCGCCCGCCCGGGCGAGCTCTTCGAGCTGCGCACCGCGGGCAACATCGTTCCCCCCTACGCCTCGGAGCACCCCACCAGCGAGGCGGCCACCATCGAGTACGCCGTGGAGGTGCTGGGCGTCCGCGACATCGTGGTCTGCGGGCACTCGCACTGCGGCGCCGTCGGCGCCCTGGTCCGCGGCGACGACCTGGACGCCGTCCCGGCCGTGCGCGACTGGCTCAATCACGCCACCCCGCGCCCGTCCGGCACGACCGAGGACCCGGAAGTGGCCGAGGGCGTGCAGAACCACGTCCTGGCCCAGGTGCTGCGCCTGCGGTCCTACCCGTTCATCGACAAGAAGCTGGCGGAGGACCGACTGACCCTGCACGCCTGGTACTACGAGGTGCACACGGGCGCGGTGCGCGTCCACCGCGCCGAGACCGACGCGTTCGAGGGTCTGTGATCGCCATGATGACCAAGTACCCTCACCTGCGGCAGGACTTCGCCGCCTCCCTGGTCGTCTTCCTGGTCGCACTCCCGCTCTGCGTGGGCGTGGCCGTCGCCTCCGGTGTACCGGCGGAGCTCGGCCTCATCACCGGCATAGTCGGCGGCATCGTCACCGGTCTGATGCGCGGCAGCAGCCTCCAGGTCTCCGGGCCCGCGGCCGGTCTGACCGTGCTCGTCTTCGAGGCGGTCAACGAGTTCGGGCTGCCCGCGCTGGGTGTGATCGTCCTCTCCGCCGGACTGCTCCAGCTCGCGATGGGCGCCCTGAAACTGGGGCGCTGGTTCCGGGCGATATCCGTCTCGGTCGTCGAGGGCATGCTGGCCGGTATCGGTCTCGTGATCATCGCGGGCCAGCTGTACTCGGCGGCCGGTCTGAAGGCTCCCGCCTCCGGACTCGACAAGATCCTGGGCCTGCCCGGCGCCGTCGTCGACGCGCTCGGCAGCACCACGGCCCTCCTCTCGCTCGCCGTCGGCGCGGGCACCATCGCGGTGCTCGTGCTGTGGAAGAAGCTGCCGAAGAAGGCACAGACCGTGCCCGGCGCGCTCGCCGCGGTCCTGTTGGCCACCCTGGTCACCCAGGTCTTCGGCCTGTCCATAGCCACCGTCGAGGTGAACGGCCTGCTGGCCTCCGTCCAGCCGCCCGGCATGGACGCCTTCGGTGAGCTGGCCAGTCCCGCCATCTTCGGCACGATCATCGCCTTCACCCTGATCGCCTCCGCCGAGAGCCTGTTCAGCGCCGCGGCCGTGGACCGGCTGCACGACGGTCCGCGCACCGAGTACGACAAGGAGCTCATGGCCCAGGGCGTGGGCAACACGGTGTGCGGCGCGCTCGGCGCGCTGCCCATGACCGCGGTCATCGTGCGCAGCTCCGCCAACGTCCAGGCGGGCGCGAAGACCAAGGCGTCCCGGGTCATGCACGGCGTGTGGCTGCTGCTGTTCGCGGCCCTGCTGCCCTCGACGCTGGCGCTGATCCCGCTGCCCGCGCTCGCCGGCATCCTGGTCCACGCGGGCTTCAAGCTGATCCCCTTCCGGGAGATCGTGTCGCTGTGGCGCGGCCACCGCGGTGAGGCGCTGATCCTGGTCGCCACGGCCGTCTCGATCGTCGCGGTGAACATGTTCGAGGGCGTGCTGATCGGTCTGGCCCTGTCGGTCGTCAAGACCGCGTGGGAGGCCTCGCACCTCAAGCTGGAGATCGTCGACAAGGGCGCGGGCCCGATCCAGGCGCACCTGTCGGGCAACGCGACCTTCCTGAGGCTGCCGAAGATCCTCGACAGCCTGGAGTCGCTGCCCCAGGACCGGCCCGTGGAGCTGGACCTCTCCGGTCTGCACCACCTGGACCACGCTTGCCGTACGGCCCTGGAGAACTGGGCCGAGCGGCACAGTGCGGTCGGCACGGAACCCGTGCGGGTCACGGAACCGGAGCTGGCGAAGGCCACCGCCCCGTAGTGCTCTCAGCCCGGTCAGGGGCCTGTCGTGGCCCCGGACCGGGCACCGGGCATATCGTTGCAGGAGCAGACATACGGACCTCTGGACGAGGAGGTCGGAATGCTCCAGGAACTGGTGACGGCGGCCGTGGCGGTCGGTTCCGCGGGGGTCGTCTACCTCGCGGCGGCGGCCAGGGTCGTCAAGCAGTACGAGCGCGGGGTGGTCTTCCGCCTCGGACGGCTCGGGGGCGAGGTGCGCGAGCCCGGCTTCACGGCGATCGTGCCGTTCGTGGACCGGCTCCACAAGGTGAACATGCAGATCGTCACGATGCCGGTGCCGGCCCAGGAGGGCATCACCCGGGACAATGTGACGGTGCGCGTGGACGCGGTCGTCTACTTCCGGGTCGTCGACGCGGCGAGCGCCCTCGTCAAGGTCGAGGACTACAAGTTCGCCGTCTCCCAGATGGCCCAGACCTCCCTGCGTTCGATCATCGGCAAGAGCGAGCTGGACGACCTGCTCTCCAACCGCGAGAAGCTCAACGAAGGCCTGGAACTGATGATCGACAGCCCGGCTGTCGGCTGGGGCGTGCAGGTGGACCGCGTCGAGATCAAGGACGTGTCGCTGCCGGACACGATGAAGCGGTCGATGGCACGCCAGGCCGAGGCCGACCGTGAGCGGCGGGCCCGGGTCATCAACGCCGACGCCGAACTCCAGGCCTCGAAGAAGCTCGCGGAGGCCGCCAAGGAGATGTCCGAGCAGCCCGCCGCACTCCAACTCAGGCTGCTCCAGACGGTCGTGGCGGTGGCCGCCGAGAAGAACTCGACACTCGTCCTGCCCTTCCCGGTGGAGCTGCTGCGCTTCCTGGAGCGGGCGCAGGAGCATCCGACCGGGACGTGAGGGACGGGGACACGCTACGCGCGTGGTTCCCGCGGGCCGACCCAGGTGATAGACACAGCGAGGTCACAGTCCTGTCCGCCAGCAGGAAGGTTGCTTCGCCATGTCCGCAACACGACGTCAGGTCCTGGCCCGCTCCGGTGCCTTGGGCGTGGGCATCGCCTTCACCGGCGCCCTCTCCGAACTGTTCGCCGGCACCGCCGCCGCCCACCCTCTCGGACACACCGGCTACGGCCCCCTCGTACCCGACCCGAAGGGCCTGCTGGACCTCCCGAAGGGCTTCCGCCACAAGGTCCTCTCCCGCGAGGGCGACCAGCTCCGCTCCGGTGAGGGCAAGGTCCCCTCCAACCACGACGGCATGACCGCGCTGCCCGGCAGACAGGGTCGCGTCCACCTGGTCCGCAACCACGAGAACCGCCCCACCGCGGCCATCGCCGTCCCCACCGTCGAGGGTCTGACCTACGACCCGGCGGGCAAGGGCGGCTGTACGGCCCTCACGCTGGACTCTCGCAACAACGTGCTGTCGGAGCGAGTCGCCATCGCCGGTACCGCCGTCAACTGCGCGGGCGGGCCCACCCCTTGGGGCACCTGGCTGACCTGCGAGGAGACCGAGGACAGGGCCGGCACCAACGGCTACACCAAGGACCACGGCTTCATCTTCGAGGTCGATCCGACGGACCCGCACAGAAGTGGCGCGGTCCCGCTGACCGCGATGGGCCGCTTCCAGCACGAGGCCATCGCGATCGACCCGGGACGCGGCATCGTCTACGAGACCGAGGACGCCTTCCTCAAGCCCTTCGGCCTCTTCTACCGCTTCCTGCCCAACAGGCCCGAGGGCGGCCTCGGTTCACTGCGCGCGGGCGGCCGGCTCCAGGCGATGCGGGTGCCCGGCGTACCGGACCTGTCCGCGATCCAGGAGACCGGCGCCTGCTTCGAGGGCATCGAGTGGGTCGACGTACCGGACCCGCTGGCCACCGAAACCCCCGTCCGGCTCCAGGACTTCGGCCCGAAGGGCATCACGCACGCCCAGAAGCTGGAGGGCTGCTACTGGGGCGGGAAGTCCGTCTACTTCGTCTCCTCGTTCGCGCACAGCGCCGACGGTTCGGCCGCCGACCACTACGGGCAGATCTGGCGCTACGACCCCTCGGCGCGCCGGCTCACCCTGGTGATCGTCTTCGGCCCCGACACCGACGTGCAGCTGCCCGGCGAGTCCCCGGACAACATCTGCCTCGCCCCGAGCGGCGGCCTGATGGTGTGCGAGGACGGCAACGGCGCCCAGCACGTCTTCGGCGTGACCCGGCACGGCGAGGTCTACGCGATGGCCCGCGGCCGACAGAACATCGGATCCCCGGAAGCACCGGAGTGGGGCGAGTTCGCCGGCGTCACCTTCTCCCCCGACGGGCAGACGATGTACGTCAACTGCTACACGCCCGGGACGACCTTCGCGGTGACGGGGCCCTGGCGCAGGTAGCCGCCCTCCCCGACGGCTGGCGCGCCCCGGTCCCCCGGCGCACGATCGAGGGGCCGGACCCGGGCCGGAAGGGGTGCCCCATGTCGAAGAAGGGCTCGAAGACCCGCGCGGCGAAGAAGGGCGGGGACGATCTCGCCCTGCGCGAGCTGCTGCGCGTACCGGGCGGCAAGCCGGTGGACCTGGCCGCCCACGACGCCCGGGAGACCCCGGCCGGCCCCCGTCACAAGCGGGCGGGCGTGGCCGCGATGACCGAGCTGGCCAAGCCGCTCGCCGACCTGCAGGAACGCCTGTGGGCGGCGAGCACGGCGGGCGACCGGCGCCGGGTCCTGCTGGTGCTCCAGGGCATGGACACCAGCGGCAAGGGCGGCACGGTCAAGCACGTCATCGGCCTGTTCAACCCGTCCGGCTGCCGTATCCACGCCTTCAAGGCCCCCACGCCGAAGGAACTCACTCACCCCTTCCTCTGGCGCATCAAGAAAGCTCTGCCGGAAGCCGGCGAACTGGGCATCTTCGACCGCTCGCACTACGAGGACGTCCTCATCGCCCGCGTCCGCTCGCTGGCCCCGCCCGCGGAGATCGAGCGCCGCTACGACGAGATCAACCGCTTCGAGAAGTCCCTCACCGACGACGGCGTCACCGTCATCAAGTGCTTCCTGCACATCTCGTACGGCGAACAGCGCGACCGTCTCCTCAAGCGCCTGGACCGCCCGGACAAGCACTGGAAGTTCAACCTCGCGGACATCGACGAACGCGCCCTGTGGCCCGCCTACCAGCATGCGTACGAGCTGGCCCTGGAGCGCTGCTCGACCCCGCACGCCCCCTGGTACCTGGTCCCCGCCGACCGCAAGTGGTACCGGAACTGGGCGGTGAGCCGGCTCCTCCTGGAGCACCTGTCGGAGCTGGACCCGCGCTACCCGGAGGCCGACTTCGACGTGGAGGAGGCCCGCAGGCGGCTGCTGGAACAGTGAATCCCGGGGTACTCGGGGCGCATGACCGAGAACCGGCATGTCAAGGGCTCGTACTGGCTGGAGACGGCACCCGGCGGGGCCCGGCCGCCGCTGACCAAGGATCTCGACGTCGACGTGGCCGTCATCGGCGCCGGTATCGCCGGGCTGAGCACGGCGTGGGAGCTGACGCGGGCCGGGCGGCGGGTGGCGGTCCTGGAGGCCGGGCAGGTGGCCGCCGGGGTCACCGGGCACACCACCGCCAAGCTGACCGCCCTGCACACACTGATCTACGACAAGGTTCGCCGCACCCGTGGCCCCGAGGGCGCCCGGTTGTACGCCCGCTCACAGTCCGAGGCGATCGAACGGGCCGCCGAGATCGCGGCCGAGCTGGGCGTCGACTGCGACTGGGAGCAGCGCAGCGCCTACACCTACGTCCGTGACGACAGCCGGGTCGAGGAGCTGCGGGCCGAGGCGGCGGCCGCCCGGGAGGCGGGGCTGCCGGCGTCGTTCGTGACGGAGACCGGGCTGCCCTTCCCGGTGGCGGGCGCGGTACGGGTGACCGGGCAGGCGCAGTTCCATCCGCGCAAGTACCTGCTGGCCCTCGCCGAGGACCTCGTCGCCTCCGGGGCGGCCGTGCACGAGCACACCGCCGTCCTCGGGCTCGACGAGGGCGAGCCGTGCCGGCTGTCGACGGACACCCGGGCCACGGTGACGGCCCGGGACGTCGTGGTCGCCACCCACTACCCGATCTTCGACCGGGCCCTGCTGTTCACCCGGCTCTCCCCGCGCCGCGAGCTGGTCGTCGCCGGGACGATCGAGCGGGAGCGGGATCCGGACGGCATGTACATCACGCCGGACGAGGGCACCCGCTCGGTGCGTACGGCTCCCTGGGACGCCGACCGGCGGCTGCTCATCGTGACCGGCGAGCACTTCACCCCCGGCACGGGCGACACCCGGGCCCGGTTCGACGACCTGTCCGCCTGGGCCGCCCGGCACTTCCCCGGCGTCGAGCTCACCCACGCCTGGGCCACCCAGGACAACGACCCCACCGACACGGTGCCGCTGGTCGGCCCGCTGCACCCGGGGGCCCGGCACTCCTATGTCGCCACCGGCTTCGGCGGCTGGGGCATGAGCGGCGGCATCATGGCGGGCCGCCTGCTCGCGGCCCAGATCACCGGCGAGGAGTGCGCCTGGAGCGACCTGTACGACCCGCGCCGTCTGCTCTCCCAGGTCCGGGAGGCCCCGTCCTTCCTCAAGAACCAGGTCCAGGTGGCCCGCCACTTCGTCGGCGACCGCCTGCGTCCGGCGCCCCCGCTGGAGTCCCTCCCGCCTGGAGAGGGTGCCGTGGTCCGCGTGAACGGCGACCGTCTCGCGGTCTACCGCGACGACGACGGCAACCTCCACGCCGTCTCCCCGCGCTGCACCCACCTGGGCTGTCTGGTCTCCTTCAACGGAGCCGAGGACGCCTGGGAATGCCCCTGCCACGGGTCCCGCTTCGCCACGGACGGCAAGGTGATCCAGGGACCGGCGACCAAGCCGCTGGAGCAGCGGGACATCTGAGCGGGTGACGTCACGGCCAGGGTGAGCGGCAAATAAGACAGTTTGCCCTATTTTCATACAGTGATCACTCTTGTACGACGCGTCACCGCCGCCTGTGTCCTCGGCGCCGCCCTCACGGCCTGTGCCGCCACCTCCCACCCGGCGGCCCCTCGCCCGGCCCACCCGGCCCCCTCCGCGACCTCCGCACCCCCCACGCTCGCCCCCGGCCCCGGAGGCCTGACCCCTGTCTTCAAGAACGGCTCCCGCACCCACGGCAGGACGGTCGCGCTCACCTTCGACGCCGACATGACCGCCGACCAGGGGGCCCGGGCGGCGGCCGGCGAGCACTTCGACAATCCCGGGCTGATCGCGGCGCTGCGGGCCCTGAAGGTACCGGCCACCGTGTTCATGACCGGGCGCTGGGCCGAGGAGTATCCGGAGCAGGCCCGCTCCCTCGGGCGGGACCCGCTCTTCGAGATCGCCAACCACTCCTACAGCCACTACGCCTTCACCGCCGACTGCTACGGGCTGCCGACGGTCTCCGGTGACCGGATGCGGGCGGACGTGGAGCGGGCGTACGCGGCGTTCCGGAAGGCGGGGGTGCCCGACGCGAGACCGTATTTCCGCTTCCCCGGCGGGTGCTACGACCGCCGTGCGCTGAAGGCGCTGACCCCGGTCGGCGTGACCGCCGTCCAGTGGGACGTGGTGAGTGGCGACGCGTTCGCGACCGACGCGGAGGCGGTGTCCCGGCAGGTGCTGGAGGGGGTGCGGCCGGGGTCGGTCGTGGTCATGCACTGCACGCGCAGCGCCGCGCCGACGACGGAGCGGGTGGTGCGGACGGTCGTGCCGCAGCTGCGGGAGCGGGGGTTCCGCTTCGTGAAGGTGTCCGAACTGATCGGGTCCTAGGCTGGAAGGCATGAGCGAGGACTACTGCACGATCGGCGACATGCCGAAGCCTCCGGTCGCCGAGGGGCCGCCGTACGCGGAGTGCGTGCTGTGCCGGAAGCCGACCGAGTACCCGGAGTCGTACAAGGGGATCACGCTGTGCCCGGTGTGCGAGTGGCAGGAGGCACAGCGGACGGCTTGTTCGGGGTGACCTTAGGCTTGTCCGGGTGAGCCACGACGTGACGCCCTCGACCGACAGCCCCTTCCGCCCCGAGCCGACCGCACGCGACCAGGCACCCCAGTTCGTGCTGCCCCTGGTCGTGCGTATCGAGAAGGCCGCTCCGCCCGCTCGGACCGACGCCCTGGAGACCGCCGCCCGCGCCGTTCTCGTCATGCTCGGCGACGAGCGTTCGGTCGGCGACGGGGAGTGGGCCGAGGCCGTGCGGGACTGGCAGGACGCCCGCATCCGCAAGGTCGTACGGCGGGCCCGGGGGGCCGAGTGGCGACGGGCCGAGGCGCTGGCCGGGATCACCGTGACGGGGAAGGCGGCGGAGGTGCGGGTGTTCCCGCCGGTGCCGCTCGACGGGTGGCCCAAGGAACTGGCCAGGCTCCAGGTCTCCGGCACCGATCTCGACGATCCCGAACCGCCCGTCGAGGCGGACCCGACCGCTCCCGTGCTGTGGCTCAGCCCGGACCTCGACATGTCGGCCGGCAAGGCGATGGCCCAGGCCGGTCATGGCGCTCAACTCGCCTGGTGGGAACTGTCGGACGAGGAGCGGGCCGCCTGGCGGGACGCCGGGTTCCCGCTCGCCGTACGGACCGCGGACCCCGGGCGCTGGGCCGAACTCACCGTCAGCGGGCTGCCGTTGGTCCGCGACGCCGGGTTCACCGAGATCGCGCCCGGCTCCTGCACGGTCGTCGCGGACCATCCGGCGCTGCGATGACCAGGGTCGACGGGCGCGTCGAGCGGGGCAACCGCACCCGGCGGGCCGTGCTGCGACGGGCCGTCGACATCGCCTCGGTCGAGGGTCTGGAGGCGTTGTCCGTGGGGCGGCTGGCCGGGGAACTGGAGCTGAGCAAGAGCGGGGTGTTCGCGCTGTTCGGCTCCAAGCAGGAGCTCCAGCTGGCGACCGTGCGGGAGGCCTCGCGGATCTTCGTCGCCGAGGTGCTGGAGCCGGTCTCCGAGGCAACCGACGGGGTCGATCGGCTACGTGGCCTGTGCGAGGGCTGGCTGCGCTATTCGGAGCAGCGCGTCTTCCCGGGGGGCTGCTTCTTCTACGGCGTGATGGCCGAGTTCGACGCCCGCGAGGGAGCGGTCCATGACGCCCTCGTCGAGGCACAGCGCGCCTGGCTCGGGGAGTTGGAGAGGTGCGCCGAGCGGGCGAGGGCCAGGGGTGAGCTGGGCGCGGACACCGATCCTGCGCAACTCGCCTTCGAGGTCGTCGCGTTGATGGAGACGGCGAACGCGATGTCGGTGCTGCACGGTGAGAACGCGCCCTACGTCAGGGCCCGGCGGGGCATCGCCGCGCGGTTGCGGGCCTGACAGCTGAAGCACTGCTGGGCCGGAGGTCTTTCGGCGCGAAAACTAGTAGCACGATCGTTCGTCTAGTTTTATGGTCGGGGCATGGGCACTCCTCACACATCCTGGCCGTCGACTCCCGGCGCGGTGGGGATGTGGCTGTGGCTGGGCGGACCCGCTGTGCGGGCGGTCAACTGCGTTCGGTGCGGCGGGAGTTCGAGGGGTTCATCCCGATGCCGTGTGGGCGTACGCCCTGGATCTGATCACCGAGGAGCGCTGATGGATGTGGTCGAGCTGGACCGGATCGCCGTACAGGAGGCTGCGCGGGTGGTGGAGCTGGCCCGGGGCGGGGACGACGGGGATGACAGGGACTGGGCGCGGGACACCCCCTGCGCGGGATGGGACTTGCGGCGGCTGGTGGCCCATATGACCGCGCAGCACCACGGGTTCGCGGCCGCCGCACGTGGCGTGGGCGGCGAGTCGGGGTACTGGCGGGAACGGGAGGAGGCGGTCGAGCCCGCTCGGGCGCATCGCGCGGCCGCGGAGGCGGTGCTCGTGGCGTTCGCCGAACCGGGCGCGTCGGAACGGGAGTTCGTGCTGCCGGAGCTGGGCGGAGGGTTCACCGGCCGTACGGCGATCGGCTTTCACTTCGTCGACTACGTCGTGCACGCGTGGGACGTGGCTGCCGCGCTAGGGGTGCGGCTCCGGCTGGCCGACGAGGTGTGCCGGGCGGCGCTGGCGGTGGCCCGGCGCGTTCCGACCGATCCCGTCGGCCGGGGGCCGGGGTTCGCGTTCGCGCTCGCACTGAAGGTCCCGGAGGGGGTCGCACCGCTGGCGGAGACGCTGCGGCTGCTGGGCCGGGAACCGGAGGCGTGGCCCGGAACAGGCGTCTGACGTCGCCAGCCACGGGCATGATTCGGCCTCGGTCTCGGGGAGTGTTCGTCGCGGCACCTGGCCGTGGCCCCGCGTGACGCACGGGTGATCCCACCAGCCGAACCTCAAATGTTGCTCTGAACGTCCCCCCGGCGCGGTTCGGGGCCGGACCCCGGGGCCATACCTCCGTCACGTCGGGAGAGGCCGAGGAGGGGGACGGACCATGGAGCGACTGGGCACGGGGATCGGGTGGCGGCCGGAGATCGCGGACGCCGTGGAGGAGATGCCGGGCATCGACTGGGTCGAGGCCGTGGCCGAGAACGTCTGCCCCGGGCACCTGCCCGAGTCGCTGCGGCGGCTGCGCGAGCGCGGGGTGACCGTGGTGCCGCACGGCGTCTCGCTCGGCCTCGGCGGGGCGGACCGGCCCGACGCCGGGCGGCTCCTGGCTCTCGCCGAGCGGGCCGAGGCACTGGGCTCGCCGCTGGTCACCGAGCACATCGCGTTCGTCCGGGCGGGCGGCCCGCTGACCGCCTCCCCGCGCCTGGAGGCAGGACATCTGCTCCCCGTCCCGCGCACCCGGGACGCCCTGGACGTTCTGTGCGAGAACATCCGCATCGCGCAGGACGCCCTGCCGGTGCCGCTCGCCGTGGAGAACATCGCCGCACTGATCTCGTGGCCGGGCGAGGAGATGACCGAGGGGCAGTTCCTCTACGACCTCGCCGACCGGACGGGCGTACGGCTGCTGATCGACGTGGCCAACCTGCACACCAACCACGTCAACCGCGGCGAGGACCCGGCCGAGGCACTCGCCGAACTTCCCCTGGAGGCCATCGCGTACGTCCATGTCGCGGGCGGGTTCGAGCGGGACGGGGTGTGGCACGACAGCCACGCCCACCCGGTTCCCCGGCCGGTCATCGACATCCTCACCGACCTCGCATCCAGGGTCTCGCCGCCGGGAGTGCTGCTGGAGCGGGACGAGAACTTTCCCGAACCGGTCGAGCTGGAGGGGGAGTTGGCGGCGATCCGGGACGCGGTGGCGAAGGGGGGCGGGGTGCGGGCCCCCGAAGGTGCGTTGCGCACGCCCGCCGCCGTGGAGCCGTCGGGCGTCCCGACCGGCCCCGCCCGCCAGCGGCTCGCCCTCGCCCAGACCGCCCTGCTGTCCGCGCTCGTGGCGGGGACGCCGGTGCCGGAGGGGTTCGACCGGGTACGACTGGGGGTGCAGGCGCGGGCGCTCGCCGGGAAGCGGGCGGATGTGGTGGCGAAGGTGGCGCCCGAGTTGCCGGTGATCCTCGGGGCGGGTTATCGGCCGGCGTTCCTGGCGTATGCGCAGGCGGCGCCGATGACCGACGGATATCGGCGCGATGCGCTGGACTTCGCCGAACATCTGTTGCTGTTCGAGAAGTCGGGGGACACGAGGGCTCGGCGGGAGCTGCGGGAGTGGTGGCTGGAGCGGTCCGGACCGGCACCGAGGTCCCGGAGGCCGGGGGTGCGGCTGGCTCGGGCCACGCGCAGGGTTCTGCTGGGGCACCGTTGACCGGCGAGGCGTCCGCAACCGGGTGCGGCTACCGTCAGACCGACGAACACCGCCATGCCGTCGAGCGACGCGACAACCGCCTCATCTGGTCGCTCAGAAGAGATCGGGCGTTGCCCGCGTCGCATCATCGGGAAACGCACTCACCATCGGCGCAAGTGCCGCCGACTCCCCGAAGATGCCCACGTGGGTCGTCGGCAGAATCACCAAGCGTGCGGCCGGAACCCTGCCCGCGACATGGACGCGTCCGCGTCGCCGCCGCCGCGCAGCCTGAACGCATCTCGGCGTCCTCCGGCACCCACGGATACCAGCCGTCCTGCGGTAGGCGGCCGACAGCGTGAAGGCTGCAATGCCACCCCTGTCTCGGATCGGTCACACGGCCACACGGTGGCCCGCCCTGCGAAGTACGCCGACGGCTTCCTCGAGCCGGGCCGCCGGGACGAGTACGAGGTCTCCGTCGTAGCTCGCGGCGGTCCAGACCGGAAGTTCGCCGGCGGCGAGTGGCGCGACGATGGCGCTGAGCATCCCCGTGGCCTCCGGGTCGTGCGCGTCATCGCCGTTCCACAGCGCCGCCCAGCCGTCCTCGGCGGTGTCGTCGCGTCGCATCGCCGCGCCTCCGTCCGGACCGAGCACGAGCGCGAGCAGGCCGGATCCGGGGGTGACCTCGCGGACGTCGGACACCCGCTCCAGAACGAAGCGGCCTTCGAGCACCCGCAGGTTCTGCGTCCGGGCGACCGGCACCGGACTCACGCGCCGCGCGGCCGACGCATGTGGTGGTGCGGCATCCGCATCCGTGTGACTGCCTTCGTCGCCGTCCTGAGCCATTCGCATGTCCTCCGATTGCGGCATGGCGATCCCGAGGGGTGGCCGAGGGCGTCGCTGCCGTCAAGAGGGCACGATATTAGGCTGATCTGCGATGCACCACGGCCGACGCTCCGCGCGGGTCACCTGTCACGTGGGGAGCCGCGCGACCGGCTCCCCACCGTCCCGCGGCCGACGCGGAGCCGCACGGACCCGGCAGTAATATGTCAGTCCCGCACCTGAAACTCACTAGCGTGCGGTGCCGCAACAGGAGGCACCATGCGACCGCGACCGCCCGTCAAGGGGCGAGGCATATTCTCCGGCACCGGGGTCATCATCGCCGGACTGACGGCGACCCTCGTGGCCCTGCTCATCCCGATCTGGTCGTACGCCGACCGCTCCGGCACGGGACTGAGCGTGCTCAAGGCCGGGACCGTGACGACGCCGTACGGACCGCTCTCCGCGCTGGATCGGGAGTTCGTCACGAAGGTGCGGCTGGCGGGACTGTGGGAGCTGCCCGCGGGTCAGCAGGCGCAGGTGAAGGGGACGACGCAGGCCGTGCGGACGGCGGGGCAGCACCTCGTGGAGGGGCACACGTTCCTAGACGCACGCGTGCGTGACGTGGCGTCAAAGCTCGGACTCGCCCTGCCCAACGAACCCAACGACCAGCAGAAGCAGTGGCTCGCCACCCTGGACCAGGCCCAGGGCGTGGACTACGACCGCCAGTTCGCCAACATCCTGCGCCTCGCGCACGGCAGGGTGTTCTCCGTCGTCGCCGAGGTCCGCGCGAGCACCCAGAACTCCCTGGTCCGCGCCCTGGCCGACGACGCCAACACCACCGTGCTGGACCACATCAGGATCCTTGAGGCCACCGGGTACGTCGACTTCGGCGCCCTGGCCCAGGACATGGCCGCGGGCAGCACCCCGCCGATCACCAACTCCCCCGCCCCACCCGGCCCGACGGGCGACCCCGGTCAGGTCGTACCGGTGACCCCGTCGCCGTACGCGCCGACCTTCACCCTTCCCCCGGCCGCCTCCAGCCCGCCCCCGACCCCTGTGCCGTCGTAGTTCACTTCCGGACAAACGGAACGTCACACACCGACAACACTCCGTCCGGATCGTGAACAGCCCATGGCGCCGTCAGGGCCTTTGGCATAGAAACGCGGCATGTTCTGGGTTCTTCTTCTGCTGCTGGCCTGGGCCACCGCCGGCACCGCGTGTACACGGCTGTGCCTGGCCGCCGTACACACGGCCGCGGACGCGGACACCCGGGCACATGATCTGACGCTGTACGAGGCCGCGTTCCTGTCCGGCGGCCCGCGACGGGTCGCCGATCTGACGCTCGTCTCCATGGCCCGGCAGCGACGGCTGCTGCTGGCCCACACCGGCTGGGCGACCGTCGTCGATCCGCGCGGCCGGGACGAGATGGAGCGCACGGTCATCGGGGCCATCGGGCCCGAGGGGCAGTCCCGGATCGCTCCGGTGCGGGCGGACGCGGCCTCGGCGGACGCGGTGCGCAGCCTCGCCGACCGGCTCGTGGACGCGGGGCTCGCCGTGCCCGACGGCGCCCGCTCCGGCATCGCGGCGGCCGTCCACCAGGTGCGGCTGGCCGCGGTGGCCGTCGTCGCGCTGGGCGCGATCGCCCTTCTGGCGCCCGCCCAGTCGGAGATGCCGCGCCACCTGGTCGCCCTCTGGTTCGCGCTGCCGCTCGCCCTGACCATGAGCTGTCTGGCCATCGCACGCATGGAGGTCCACCCGTACTCGCGCTGGGCGTCCCCGGCGGGCCAGCGACTGCTCGGCGCCCTGACCCGACGCCCAGCCGGCACGGACGAGCGGCGGTATCTCACCTCCGTCGCCGTACGCGGAATCAGCGCGATCGGCGAACCGGGTCTGCGCGCGGCCTTCGCCCACCGTGAGCAGCACCACGGCCCGCACGGCGAGCACTGGCGAGGGGCACGGCCCGGCGGACACCGCGAGGAACACCGCCGTCCGCACCGGCGCGACTGAGCCCACCCGGGGGCGCACGGAGGCATTGGGGCCGACACCGGCGGGGCGGTGCTTGCCTTCCTTCACAGTCGAACCAAACATCCCTTTTGTCGCTGCCGCGCACCGAAGGGATACCGATGAGAGCCCCCGCCCTCTACACGGCCGCCGCGTCACTGCTCCTGACCACGCTCGCCGCCGCACCGGCCGGGGGCGCTCCGGCCGCCCCGGGCGCGGCGGAACTCCGCGGCACCGTGATCGCCGCCGCGCGCGCCGGGACGGCCGGAATCCGCTTCGGCGCCTGTCCCACGGCGGAGGACCTGCCCGACGCCGTCCAGTGCGGCACGGTGTCCGTCCCGCTCGACTACGCGCGCCCCGACGGCCGACAGATCAAACTGACCGTCAGCCGGATGCGGGCCACCCACAAGGACGCGCACAACAGCAAGCGCAGGGTGCCCCGGCAGGGCGCCCTGGTCTACAACCCCGGCGGTCCCGGCGCCTCCGGCATGTACTTCCCGCTGGTGGGCGCGCTCCCCGAGTGGAAACGGCTCGCCGCGGCGTACGACCTCGTGGGCTACGCACCGCGCGGGGTGGGCCGTTCGGCGCCACTGTCCTGCGCGGACCCGAAGCACTACTTCAAGGCGCCCACACAGGCGCCGTCGCACCCCTCGGAGTCGTACAAGAAGGAACGCGTCGCGCAGGCGAAGGCGTACGCGCGCGGATGCGCGAAACGGTCGGGCGCGGCCCTGCGCCACTACACCTCCCTGAACAACGCCCGGGACCTCGACGTCCTGCGGGCCGCGCTGGGCGAGCAGCGGCTGACGTTCATGGGGGCGTCGTACGGGACCTACTTCGGCGCGCTGTACGCGACGCTGTTCCCCTCACATGTGCGGCGGATGGTCTTCGACGCGGCGGTGAACCCGGCCCCGGAACAGATCTGGTACCGCAACAACCTGAATCAGTCGGCCGCCTTCGAAGGGCGCTGGACGGACTTCCGGGAGTGGGTCGCCCGGCACGACGACGTGTACGGGCTGGGGGCCACGGCCGACGAGGTGCTAAGAAGCTACGAGAAGGCGGCGGCGCGGCTGGCCGTCGAGCCGGCCGGCGGGAAGGTCGGGCCTGGCCAGCTGCAGGAGGCGTTCCTGTCGGCCGGTTACTACGACGACTACTGGCCGCACCGGGCGCAGGCCCTGTCGGCGTATCTCAAGGGTGATCCGAAGCCGCTGATCCAGCAGGCGGGGCCGCATCAGGAGGCGGCGAAGGAGGCCGAGAACTCGAGCGCGGTGTACACGGCCGTCGAGTGCAACGACGCCTCCTGGCCGACGGACTGGAGGGTGTGGGACCGGGACAACACCCGGCTGGCGCGGGTGGCACCGTTCGAGACGTGGGACAACGTGTGGACGAACCTGCCCTGCGCGTACTGGCCGGCGCCCCGTCAGCAGGCCCTGGACGTGCGGACCGGGCCCGGTGAGATGCCGCGGACGCTGATCCTGGCCGCCGAGCGGGACGCGGCGGCCCCCTACGACGGCGCTCTGGAGCTGCACCGGCGGCTGTCCGGCTCGGTGCTGGTGACCGAGCGGGACGCGGGCACGCACGGCATCGCGGGCGGCCCGAACCCCTGCGTCAACGGATACCTGGACGCCTACCTGCTTCAGGGCCGCCTCCCGGTGCGGCGCGCGGCGTGCTCGCCGCACCCGGAGCCGAAGCCGAAGGCCACATCCCGGAAGGCGGCCGGCAAGGCGACTCGCTGATCAGGCGAGACCCGCCACGAGATCACCGAGGTCCTTGCGGCGGCCCGTGTAGAACGGGACCTCCTCGCGGACGTGCATACGGGCCTCCGAGGCGCGCAGGTGGCGCATGAGGTCGACGATGCGGTGGAGCTCGTCGGCCTCGAACGCCAGGATCCACTCGTAGTCGCCGAGCGAGAAGGAGGCGACCGTGTTGGCGCGGACGTCCGGGTAGCCGCGGGCCATCTTGCCGTGGTCGGCGAGCATGCGGCGACGGTCCTCGTCGGGCAGGAGGTACCAGTCGTAGGAGCGGACGAACGGGTACACGCTGACGTAGTCGCGAGCGTGCTCGTCCGCCAGGAACGCCGGGATGTGCGAGCGGTTGAACTCGGCGGGGCGGTGCAGCGCCATGTTCGACCAGACCGGCTCCAGGGCGCGGCCCAGCTTGGTGCGGCGGAAGAGGTTGTACGCCTCCTGCAGCTGGTCGCTGGTCTCCGCGTGCCACCAGATCATGACGTCGGCGTCGGCGCGCAGCCCGGACACGTCGTAGGTGCCGCGGATCGTGACGTCCTTGGCGGCGAGCTGGTCGAACAGCTCCTGGACCTCGTCCGCGTAACCGGAGCGGTCCTCGGGGAGCACGTCCTTCAGCTTGAAGACGGACCAGAGCGTGTAACGGATGACCTCGTTGAGGTCCTTGGCCAGCTTGCCCTTGTTCGGGACCCTGCCGGACTCGGGGGTGGGGGCGTCGTTGCTCATGGGTCTCATTCTCCCGCTCCGCCATGCAGACTCTGCACCGGGTTGGCCGTGAGCTCCCCTACGGCGGTCAGGTCGCCCTGGATCTGGTCCACGGCCGCGTACGCGCTCGCGATGCAGGCCGGGATGCCGACGCCGTCGTACTGCGCGCCGCACACCGCGAGGCCGGGGAGCTTGGCGATGTGCTCGCGGATGCGCTCCACGCGCGCGTGGTGGCCGACGGGGTACTGGGGCAGGCCGTCGGTCCAGCGGGTGACGCGGGTTTCGAGAGGGGTGGCGTCAAGACCGGTGGCCGCCTTGAGGTCGTGGCGGGAGACGTCCACCAGGTCGGCGTCGTCGCGCTCCAGGATCCTCGTCTCGCCGTAGCGGCCGACGGAGGTGCGCAGGACGACCATGTCCGGGTTCTCGTCGGCGATCCAGCCCCACTTCTGGGAGGCGAAGGTGGACGCCTTGATGGTGCGGCCGTCGACCGGCGGGACGAGGAAACCGCTGCCCGCGGGCAGGGCGGTGTCGGAACGGCGGTAGGCGAGGGTGACCAGGGCCATGGAGGCGTACTCCACGGTGTCGAGCTCGGTGGCGGCCTCGGGGGCCTCGGCGCGCAGCAGGCCCGCGGCGGCCGGGGCGGGGGCGGCGACGATCACGGCGTCGGCGTGCAGGACGCGGTCCCCGGTGACCACCTTCCAGCCGCCGGACGACTCGCGGCGCAGCCCGGTCACCGGGGCGCCGGTGCGGATCTCCCCGCCGCGCGCGCGGACCGCGTGGGCGACGGCGAGCGGGAGGGTGCCCACACCGCCCTCGATGCCCATGAACACGGGCCCGGTCTGCTGGTTCGCCGCCATCCTCGCCTGGATCTCGCGGACGCCCTCGGTGAGCGAGGTGCGGGTCCTGGCGACCTGGAAGAGCTGCGGGACCGCCGAGCGCATCGAGATGCGGTACGCGTCGCCCGCGTAGACCCCGCCGAGGAGGGGCTCGATGAGTCGGTCGACGACCTCGCGGCCCAGGCGCGCCGCCACGTACTCACCGACCGCCACGTCGTCGCCGACCTCTGTGCGGGGCAGTTCGGCGTCCTGCTCGATGCGGGCGAGGCCCTCGTCGGACAGCACTCCCGCGAGGGCCTCGGCGGTGCCGGGGACGCCCATGACGTGGCCCTTGGGCATGGGGCGCAGGGCACCGCGGGTCCAGATCGAGGCGGTCGCGGTGGCGGGCGGCTGGAGGCGCTCGTCGAGGCCCACCTCGCGCGCCAGGGCCACTGCTTCCGGCCTGCGGGCCAGCATCGACTCGGCGCCGAGGTCGACGCGCGCGCCCGCGATCTCGCCGGGCAGCAGCTTGCCGCCGACACGGTCCGACGCCTCAAGGACGGTGACGTGCGCACCGCGCTGCGTCAGCCGGTGGGCCGCGGCGAGTCCCGCGATGCCGGCTCCGATGACGACGACGTGTGATCCGCTCATGGATCCAGCCTCTCAGACCCCACTGACAGTCCACCGGCGGCCCGGTGTCCTTCACGAGTCCTGACCGTGACCGCATCGGAACCACCGAGGTCCAACGTACGCACCCCTTCAGGCGTCGAAGGAGCGTCAGTTGTTCACGACCCTCGGGGGAACGCCCATGCGCACACCATGTTCACGCCGTTCACGAAGCTCCGTGCGACCCGTTCAGGCCCTGTCCGGGCTGCTGCTGGCCGCGGCCCTGACGCTGACCGGATGCAGCGGAGCGAGCGACTCGGGCGCCGACAGCAGCAGCCTCTCCCAGGAGGACCGGGCCGGCTCCCAGGCCGACAGCAAGGGCGCGGCCGGGGCCGAGAACAGCGCGGGCGCCCAGCGGGCCACCGCCGCGCCGAACCCCGCCACGAACCACATCATCCGCACCGCCACGCTGACCGTGCAGGTCAAGGACGTGCCGAAGGCCCTCGCCGCGGCCCGCACCAGCACCGAGAACGCGGGCGGGTTCGTCGGCAAGGAGTCCACCTCCCGGGACGAGGAGGGCCAGGAGCAGACGGAGGTGGTGCTGCGGGTGCCCGTCGAGAAGTACGACGAGGTCCTCGCCGACCTGGAGGGTGCGGGCAAGCTCCTGGAGCGCACGGCGAACGCGCAGGACGTCACCGACCAGGTCGTCGACGTGCAGAGCCGGATCGCGACGCAGCGCGCGAGTGTGGCGCGGATCCGGGAGCTGATGGACAAGGCGACCAAGCTGAGTGATGTGGTGACCCTGGAGGGCGAACTGAGCACCCGTCAGGCCGACCTGGAGTCGCTGCTGGCCCGCCAGGCGTCCCTGAAGGACCGCACGACCCTCGCCACCATCACCCTGTCCCTGTCCGAGAAGCCCGTCGTCAAGGCCGAGGAGGACGACGACCCCGGCGTCGTCGACGCGCTGGCGGGCGGCTGGGACGCGTTCGTGACCATGCTGCGCTGGATCGTGATGGCGCTGGCCGCGGTGCTGCCGTTCCTGGCCGGGATCGCGCTGCTCGTGCTGGTGTGGCTGCGGCTGATCCGCCCCCGGCTGCCGCGCAGGCCCGCTCCCGCCGCCGCCTCGGCCGCTCCGGGCCCGCTGCCCATGGCGCGTCCCGTACCGGCCCCAGGACGCGCACAGGACCCGGAAGGGGCGCAGGAGCGGGGCGAGCGGGACTGAAATGCCCCGCCCTCGTAGCGTGTTCGCATGAACATGAGCCGTACGCGGGACACGAGGGAACGTCTGGTCGTGATCGGTGGCGACGCCGCGGGGATGTCCGCGGCGTCGCAGGCCCGCCGGATGAGGGACCCCGACGAGCTGGAGATCGTGGCGTTCGAGCGGGGTCACTTCACCTCCTACTCGGCGTGCGGGATCCCGTACTGGGTGGGCGGGGACGTCGACGGGCCGGACCAATTGATCGCCCGTACGCCCGAGGAGCACCGGGCCCGCGGCATCGACCTGCGCATGCGCACCGAGGTGACGGAGATCGACGTCGACCGGCAGCGGGTACGCGCGCGTGACCTCGATGCGGGGGCCGAGTCCTGGACGTCGTACGACAAGCTCGTGATCGCGACCGGCGCCCGCCCGATCCGCCCTGACATGCCGGGCGCCGACGCCCCCGGGGTCCACGGGGTGCAGACCCTCGACGACGGCCAGGCGCTCCTCGACACGCTGGCACACACGCGTGGCCGCAAGGCGGTGGTGGTGGGCGCCGGTTACATCGGCGTGGAGATGGCCGAGGCCCTGATCAACCGCGACTACGAGGTGACGGTCCTCAACCGCGGCAGCGAGCCCATGTCCACGCTCGACCCGGACATGGGCCGACTGGTGCACGAGGCCATGGAGGGTCTGGGCATCACCATGGTCAACGACATCGAGGTGACCAAGATCCTCACCGGCGAGGACGGCCGGGTGCGCGCGGTGGCCACGCAGGACGCCGAGTATCCGGCGGACGTGGTGGTGCTCGGCATCGGGGTGCGCCCGGAGACGACGCTCGCGAGGGCGGCCGGTCTGCCGCTGGGCAGCCACGGCGGCCTGCTGACGGACCTGGCGATGCGGGTGCGCGGTCACGAGTACATCTGGGCGGGCGGCGACTGCGTGGAGGTCCTCGACCTGGTGTCGGGGCAGGAACGTCACATCGCGCTCGGCACCCACGCCAACAAGCACGGCCAGGTCATCGGCACGGGCGTCGGCGGCGGCTACGCCACCTTCCCCGGGGTCGTCGGCACGGCCGTCAGCAAGGTCTGCGACCTGGAGATCGCCCGCACCGGGCTGCGGGAGAAGGACGCGCGCCGGGTGGGACTGCAGTTCGTGTCGGTCACGATCGAGTCCACCAGCCGGGCCGGCTACTACCCGGGCGCCTCACCCATGACGGTCAAGATGCTCGCCGAGCGCCGCACGGGGCGGCTGCTCGGCGTGCAGATCGTCGGGAGAGAGGGCGCGGGCAAGCGGGTCGACATCGCCGCGGTGGCGCTGACGGCGGGGATGACGGTGGAGCGGATGACGGCCCTGGACCTGGGGTACGCGCCGCCGTTCAGCCCGGTGTGGGATCCGGTGCTGGTGGCGGCCAGGAAGGCCGCCGCGAAGGTGCGGGCCTCCTGACGGGCCTGAGCGCTACGCCGTTCCGTTGATCCGCTCGATGGCCTGGCGGGCCTGGTCGGCGGGCGGTCGGGGCGGCAGCGCCGAGACGGAGGCGCTGGTACCGGCGGGCATCGCGGACGGCTGCTCGCCCGCCGGCTTGGCGTGCGCCGCGGACCGGGCGGACCTGAGCCGGTTGCTCACCGCCTCGTCGAGGGTCACCGGCCGCTGCATCTGGGACGCCAGCCGCCCGGCCTCCTGACCGAGCCTGGCCACGTCCTCCCACGGCAGTCGCACCACCAGGGAGAGCTCCGCCTCACCGTCGGGAAGAGCGTGCATCGGAGGAGTAATACGGTCGTTCATCGCTGTTCCTCACGTAGTCCCCGCGGCCCGCCTTCCCCGTGCCGCGGGCGGTTGAGGAGACATACGCACGTGTAGGTGCGGGTGTTCACCGAAGCGGCACCGATTCGCGGAGCCCATCGCGGGCAGTACTTCCTTGTGGTCATCCCCGTCCATGATGTGAACCCCGTGCGCCGCACCCCCGTGGTGACGTACGCGCTCATCGCCGCGAACGTCCTGGTGTTCCTGTACACGCCCGGCCTGGCCGGCTCCGTGGCGGGCGACAGCAGCCTGTCCCAGCTGTGCCATCTCCAGGCGTTCCTGGACCACTGGGCGGCAATCCCGCAGGAGTTGATCCACCATCAGATGCCGCGGCTCGTCCCCACGGGCGACGTCGGCACCAGCGCACAGGGCACGGCGGGCTGTGTGGTGGCCCCGCCGGACTACGACAAGTCCCCCGCCCTGTCGGTCCTGACGGCGATGTTCCTGCACGGCGGCTGGCTGCACCTGCTGGGCAACATGCTGTTCCTGCTGATCTTCGGCAACAATGTCGAGGACCGCATGGGGCATGTGCGCTTCGCGCTGTTCTACGTCGTCTGCGGCTACGCGGCGTCGTACGGCTTCGCGCTTTTCAACGACGACTCGGGCGACCCGCTGATCGGCGCCTCGGGGGCCATCGCGGGAGTCCTCGGCGCCTATCTGGTGCTGTACCCGAAGGCCAGGGTGTGGGTCCTGGTGCCGTTCCTGGTGTTCCTGCCGCTGAGACTGCCGGCCTGGCTGGTGCTGGGCTTCTGGTTCGTGCTCCAGGCGGTGTACTCGTCCGGCGAGGGCGTCTCCACGGCGGGCACGGTGGCCTACGCGGCGCACGTCGTGGGCTTCCTCGCCGGGATGCTGCTCGCCTGGCCGCTCAAACCGGGCACTCCCCCGCCGCCGGAACCGCGCGGCCTGCTGTTCGGCAGGAAGGCGCGGCCCCGGCACACGTGGTGAGGGCTCGTTATCGGGCCGTCCGGGTGTGGACGTACTCCACGAGGCGGGTCAGGGCGTCCGGGTCGGTGGACGGCATGACGCCGTGGCCGAGGTTGAAGACGTGGCCCTCCAGGCCCTCGGCCGACTCGAGGACCTCGCGGGTCTTGGCCTCGACGGCCTCCGTGGACGCGAACAGGACCGTCGGGTCGAGGTTGCCCTGGAGCGCCTTGCCGGGGCCGACGCGGCGGGCGGCCTCGTCGAGCGGGACACGCCAGTCGACGCCGACGACGTCCGCGCCCGCCTCGCCCATGAGCTGCAGCAGCTCGCCGGTGCCGACGCCGAAGTGGATGCGGGGGACGCCGTACCCCGCGACCGCCTCGAAGACCTTCGCGGAGGCGGGCAGGACCGAGCGGCGGTAGTCGGCGGGGGCGAGGGCGCCGGCCCACGAGTCGAAGAGCTGGACCGCGGAGGCGCCGGCCTCGATCTGGACCTTCAGGAAGGCGGCGGTGATCTCGGCGAGGCGGTCGAGGAGGTCGGCCCACAGCTCGGGGTCGCCGTACATCATCGACTTGGCGTTCTCGTAGGTGCGCGACGGGCCGCCCTCGACGAGGTAACTCGCGAGGGTGAAAGGCGCGCCGGCGAAACCGATGAGGGGGGTCGGACCGAGCTCGCGGGTCAGCAGGCCGATGGCCTCGGTGACGTAGGAGACGTCCTCGGGGGTGAGGTCGCGCAGCTGAGCCAGGTCGGCGCGGGTGCGGATCGGGCGCTCGACGACCGGGCCGACGCCGGGCTTGATGTCGAGGTCGATGCCGATGGCCTTGAGCGGGACGACGATGTCGCTGTAGTAGATCGCCGCGTCCACGCCGTGCCGGCGCACCGGCTGGAGTGTGATCTCGGCGACCAGCTCGGGCCGCGTGCAGGACTCGAGCATCGGGATGCCCTCGCGGACCTTGCGGTACTCCGGCAGCGAGCGCCCGGCCTGGCGCATGAACCACACCGGGGTGTGCGGCACGGGTTCGCGCCGGCAGGCCTTGAGGAAGGCGGATTCGTACGTGGCCGGCGGCGGCGTCTGGTGTGCACTCACGTCGGAAAGTCTCGCACGGTGCGATGAGTGCCGAGTGCGCGGTGTCTGTGTGGGCATGGAGCCGAGTCAGGGTGTCTAGGCCCGCACCGGGCCCCCGTTCCCCTTAACCTTCCCGCATGGCTGCGGCACAGGGACGACTGTCGGACGACACGGGCGGAATGGACGACGCGAAGGGGAGTGACCGGGATGGGAGCGGTGCGGCTCCGCCGGCCTTCCAGGCCGCGGTTCAAGCCCTGCGCGGCAGTCGGCTGCGGCCGCAGATCGAGATCGAGCCGACCCGGGCCCCCCAGCGGCTCGCCCCGCACGCGTACGCGTTGGAGGCGGCCGTCGTGGACGGCGACCAGGACCTCGCCGACGGGCGCCTCGTGCTGCTGCACGACCCGGACGGCCACGACGCCTGGCGGGGCACGTTCCGGCTGGTGACGCTGGTGCGCGCGGAGCTGGAGCCCGAGATGGCCGCCGACCCGCTGCTGCCCGAGGTGTGCTGGTCGTGGCTGACCGGCGCGCTCTCGGCGCGCGGGCTGTCGTACGGCGAACCGAGCGGCACCGTCACGCGCGCGAGCTCGCACTACTTCGGCGGCCTGTCCGAGCGTCCCGCGGCCTCGCAGATCGAGATCCGCGCCTCCTGGACGCCTCGTGAGGGCCTCGGCGGGGTGCCGGACACGGCGGCGCATCTCGCCTCCTGGTGCGATCTGCTGGCCCAGGTCGCGGGCCTGCCGCCGGCCGGTCCGGGTGACGCGTCGGTCGTGACGTTGCCACAGCGGCGGGACCCGCAGGCCCGCTGACCACCCGTGCGGAGCATCAATTTGTCGATACGGCCACTTTCAGTCAGGAGTGGGCTCTCGAACGAACCGATATGTTCACCGAACGATCGACCGTACGTCCGAATTGCACGAATTGTTACTCACTAGATCGTGATCATTCTCTAAAGGACGCCGGGTTCGGTGCCGAAGACGTCTGTGACCTTCCAAGCCGTCCCGCACCCCAGGAGGCCCGGTGTCCGTTCTCCTCGAGCAGCCCGCAAGCCTGGTCGCCTACCGCCCTAACAAGCCCACCGCCATGGTGGTCGTGGCCGACCCGCGTGTCCGCTCCACCGTCACCCGTCATCTCTGGGCGCTCGGTGTGCGCGATGTCATCGAGGCCTCGTCCGTGGCGGAGGCCCGTCCCCGCATCGGCAGCCCCAGAGACATCTGCGTCGCCGAGGTCCACCTACCCGACGGCTCCGGCCTGACGCTGCTCTCGGAAACCCGCGCCGCGGGCTGGCCCAACGGGCTCGCCCTCTCCGCGGCCGACGACATCGGCGCCGTACGCAACGCCCTCGCGGGCGGCGTCAAGGGCTACGTCGTCACCGGCACCCGTACCAACGTCGGGCTCCCCACCCGGCCTGGAGCCGCCCCCATCGGCGCCGCCGCCGCCCGTATGCACCGCCGTCCCCCGGGTGCCCCGAGCCACCCGGGCGGCTACCGCGAGCTCTCCGGCCGTGAGGTCGAGGTGCTGCGGCTGGTGGCCGAAGGGCAGTCGAACAAGGCGATCGGCGTCTCGATGGGCCTGTCCGCACTGACCGTCAAGAGCCACCTCGCCCGGATCGCACGCAAGCTCGGCACGGGAGACCGCGCCGGCATGGTGGCGGTGGCTCTCCGTACCGGAATCATCCACTGAGGCTCACCCGAAAGCCTCACTGTTCACGGACGTGAACCAGTGCTTTCTCCGAGCTGACTGGTTTACGACCCCCAGGCGCCTGCCGACGGAACGTTCCGTCGGCAGGCGCTGTCCATACACAGATACCCTTGACATGTGACCGACGCCCAAGAGACCGCAGCAGACGTTTCACTGCGAACCACCGGAGGCGCCCCTCCGGACGATGGCGGATCTTCTGTCGCGGAGGCTCCGACCCCTCTGCTGGAGCCGCGCGAGGGCATTCCGCCCGTGATCGCCGACGAGGACTCGCTCGCCGAGGTCATCGCCGCGTTCGCCGCGGGCTCCGGCCCCGTCGCCGTCGACGCCGAGCGGGCGTCCGGCTACCGCTACGGACAGCGCGCGTATCTCGTGCAGCTGCGCCGCGCGGGAGCGGGGACAGCGCTGATCGACCCCGTAGCCTGTCCCGATCTCTCGGGCCTGGGTGAGGCACTCTCCGGTGTGGAGTGGGTGCTGCACGCCGCCACGCAGGATCTTCCGTGTCTTCGCGAGATAGGCATGATCCCCTCCCGCCTCTTCGACACCGAGCTGGCCGGGCGGATCGCCGGGTTCCCCCGGGTCGGGCTCGGCGCGATGGTCGAGGGAGTGCTGGGCTTCGTACTGGAGAAGGGGCACTCGGCCGTCGACTGGTCGACCCGTCCGCTGCCCGAGCCCTGGCTGCGGTACGCCGCCCTCGACGTGGAACTGCTCGTCGATCTGCGGGACGCGCTGGAGAAGGAGCTCGACCGGCAGGGAAAGCTGGAGTGGGCGCTCCAGGAGTTCGACGCGATCGCCTCGGCTCCCCCGGCCGAGCCGCGCAAGGAGCCCTGGCGCCGGACCTCGGGGATGCACAAGGTACGGCGGCGTCGGCAGCTGGCCGTCGTGCGGGAGCTGTGGGAGGCGCGGGACCGGATCGCCCAGCGGCGCGATGTGTCGCCGGGCAAGGTGCTGTCCGACGCGGCGATCGTCGAGGCCGCGCTCTCGCTGCCGGTCAACGTGCACGCGCTGGCCGCGTTGAACGGGTTCGGGCACCGCATGGGGCGGCGGCAGCTGGAGCAGTGGCAGGCGGCCGTCGACCGGGCCAGGGCCCTCGCCGAGGCGCAGTTGCCGCAACCCGGGCAGCCCGTGACGGGACCGCCGCCGCCGCGGGCCTGGGCCGACAAGGATCCCGCCGCCGCGGCCCGGTTGACCGCGGCGCGCGCGGCCGTCTCTGCGTTGGCCGAGACGTTGAACATGCCGCAGGAGAACCTGATCACTCCGGACACCGTGCGGAGGGTGTGCTGGGAGCCGCCGGCCGCCGTCAGCGCGGAGTCGGTGGCGGCCGCCCTGGCCGGCTTCGGCGCACGGGCCTGGCAGGTCGAGCAGGTGACTCCGGTGCTGGTGGCCGCGCTGTCCGCCTAGCCGCGGCCCCGGCAGGTCATCTGGTCGCTCCTCGCATGAAGCCGTTGTAGATGAAGCGCTGCAACGACAGGAACACGATCAAGGTCGGGAGTATGACAAGGACCGCTCCCGCCGAGATCACCTCCCAGTGGGCCGCGTACGGGCCCTTGAAGCGGAACAGCGACGTCGAGATCACGCCAAGATCTTCCGAGGGCATGTAGAGGAACGGGATGTAGAAGTCGTTGTAGACGGTGATGCCCTTCACGATCACCACGGTCGCCGTCGCCGGTTTCAGCAGCGGGAAGATGATCTTGCGGTAGATCGTGAAGGCGTTGGCTCCGTCCAGGCGGGCCGATTCGTCCAGGGAGATCGGGATCGAGCGGACGAACTGCAGGAAGATGTAGATCGAGACGATGTCGGTTCCCATGTAGAGGACGATCGGCGCCCACAGGGAGTCGAACATGCCGAAGCTGTTGACGATCTGGAACGTGGCCACCTGGGTGGTGACGCCGGGGACCAGCGCGGCCGTCAGGAAGAGCGCCACCACCAGCTTCTTGAAGCGGAAGGTGAAGCGGTCGATGGCGTAGGCCGTCATCGAGCCGATAAGGACCGTGCCGCCGACCGAGACCAGCAGGATGATCGCCGTGTTGGTGAAGGCGGAGAGCATCCCGCCGTCCTGGAAGGCCGCCACGTAGTTGTGGAAGTTCAGCGGATCGTCCGGGAGGTCGAGGGCCCCGCTCGTGTTCGCCATCTCCCTCTCCGACTTGAGGGAGGTGAGCAGGACGACGACGAGCGGGAGCAGGACGACCACCGTCGCGGCGATCAGCGACAGGTGGACCAGGGCTCGGGAGATCGTACGGCGGGTCATACGAGGTCCACCTTGTCGTCGGGGACCAGGCGCCGCTGCACCCAGGTCACCAGCAGGATGATCAGCAGGAGGACGACGGCGGCCGCCGAGGCCAGGCCCGTCTTGTTGAAGCGGAAGGCCAGGTTGACCGTCTGGATCACGAATGTCTCGGTGCCGGTCGCGCCGCCGGTCATGATGTACGGGATCTCGAAGACCGAGAGCGAGCCGGAGATCGAGAGGATCACCGTCAGTGTCAGGACCGGCTTGATGCCCGGCGCGATGATGTAGCGGAACTGGTGCCAGCGGCCCGCGCCGTCCAACTCCGCGGCCTCGTACAGCTCCCCCGGGATGGACTGGATCGCGCCCAGGAAGAGCACGAAGTTCAGGCCGAGATAGCGCCAGACCGAGACGCCGGCCAGCGAGGTGTTCGCGGAGGCCGGGGTGCCGAGCCAGGCGTGGTCGGTGTGGACTCCGAACAGGCTCAGTACCGAGTCGAGGGTGCCGCCGTCCTGGAAGAAGTAGAGGAACACGAAGCCGATCGCGACCCCGTTGATCAGATACGGGAAGAAGAGCACGCCTTTGAAGAAGTTCCGGAAACGGACGTCGAAGCTCAGGACCGTCGCGAAGTAGAGCGCGAGGACGATCTGGACCGCGGAGGCGGCGAGGTAGTAGCCGCTGACCCAGAAGACCTCGAAGAGATCCGGGCGGGTGAAGACCTCCTGGTAGTTCTCGACGCCCGTGTAGTGCAGTACGGGGCTGACGCCGTCCCAGTCGGTGAAGCTGTACGCGAGCATGTTGACGATCGGCGCGTAGGTGAAGGTGATCAGCAGGGCGAGCGGGGCGATCAGGAACAGCCAGGGGGTCACGCCCCGCCACCCACGGGTCCGGCGCGAGGCGGGCGCCGGGACGGGGGCGGCCGTGGTCACCTCCACGGCCGCCTTCTGTGTCGTGTCCGTCATCAGGACCCCAGGTTCTTCTGGGCGTCCGTCCAGCGCTTGCTGAGGTCGCCGAGGAAGCCGTCGAGGCTGCCCTTGCGGGCTCCGCGAGCGAGGTCGACGAGGTTCTGGCGGTACTCGGGGGCGTAGATGCCCACCTCCGAGTCGCTGTCGATCTGCTTGACCCGGGCGCCCTTGGCGTCGTCGACCTCGATGAGCTTCACACCCTGCTCCTCGTACGGCTTGAGGACCTCGGGCATGGCGGCGTTCTTCAGCGGCGAGATCGCCAGGTTGTCCCGCCCGTACGTCGACTTGTCGGTGAACCAGTCGATCCAGGCGCGGGCGGCCTCCTTGTACTTGGAGTGGACGTTGACGGCCTGGTTGTAGTCCGGTGCGACGGTCGCGCAGAACTTGCCGTCCGTCTGGGACGGGAACGGCATGAAGCCGATGTCGTCCGGGTTCACGCCTGCCTTCTTGGCGGCGTCCTGGAACTGCACGATCGCCCAGGTGCCGAGCCACTGGGTGGCGATCTCGCCCTTGGCCGTGCGGGGCTTGGACTCCTCCCAGTTGCTGGTCGTGGGGTCCTTCTCGACCAGGCCCGCCTTCACGATGTCGTGGAGCAGGGTGTCGCCGACGCGCAGGTCGGCGTCCTTCCCCCACGGGTCGCCCTCGGCGAGCTTGGTGGTGGCCTGCGGGTCGCAGTGGACGGCGCCGTCCACGTACGTCCACGAGGTGAGCGTCCAGCCGGCCGCGAAGTTGGTGTAGTACGGGATCGCGTCGGTCTTCGCCTTGATGGCCTTGAGGTCCTGGATGAACTCGGCCGGGGTGGTGGGCCATTCGGTGACCCCGGCCTCCTTCCAGATCCGCTTGTTGTAGACGAAGCCGGGGGCCACGCCGATCGGGCTCTGTCCGTAGACCTTGCCGTCGACGGTGGTGTAGTCGGTGAAGCGGTACTTCTTGCCGCGCTCGGCCTGGGTGCCCAGCGAGGCGAAGAACCTCGGGTAGTCGGCCTTCTTGATGACCGCGGGGATCAGCAGGACGTCACCGTAGTTCTCGGTGTTCATCCGGATCTTGACCTCGGCCTCGTAGTTGGTGAGGGCCTCGAACTCGACCTTGACCTTGGGATAGGTCTTGTTGAACTCGGCGGCGTACTTCTTCATCGTGCCGTCCTGCACGAGGTCGGTGCGGACGGTGAGGACCTTGATGGTGCCGGTGACCTTCGACGGGTCGTCAGGGGCCTTGGCGTCGGCCCCCTTCGACGATCCTCCGGTGCCGGTGCACCCCGGGATCAGCAGGGCGGTTCCCACGGCCAGGGCCAGGACTGTACGGCGGTTCATGTGCATCAGCTCCGTTCACGGGACGGACGAGCACGAGCGGGTTGGCTGGTTCGGTACTCTGACAACGTTTTCTTAACCGGTAAAGTCCCTATCTCGCCAACGATGCCGAAAAGCTTTCGGACCACTGGACTTGATCGGTTTAGGGAGTGTGTACATGCTTCAGGCAACACCGCTCACCGACGGATGGATCCTGCGGTACGAGGGCGGCGCGCTGCCGGCCGTCGTGCCGGGCTGTGTGCACACCGACCTGCTGGCGGCGGGGGTGATCCCGGATCCCTTTCTCGGGCGCAACGAGAGTGAGGTCGCGTGGGTGGGGCGGCGGGAGTGGACCTACGAGACCGACCTCGCTGCCACCGACGGGCATGAGCAGACCGACCTCGTCTTCGACGGTCTGGACACCGTGGCCGAGGTCCTGCTCGACGGCCAACTCCTGGGCCGGACCAGGAACATGCACCGCTCCTACCGCTTCGACGTGACCGGGATGTCCGGGCGGCTCGCGGTGCGGTTCGTCTCCGCCTACGCCGAGGCCGAGGCGGTGCGCGGGAAGCTGGGCGAGCGGCCCGCCGCGTATGCCGAGCCCTATCAGTACCTCCGCAAGATGGCCTGCTCGTTCGGCTGGGACTGGGGGCCCACGCTGGTGACGGCCGGGATCTGGCGGCCGGTGCGGCTGGAGCGGTGGTCGACGGCCCGGATCGCCCGGGTGCGGCCGCTGGTCACCGTCGAACAGGGCCTGGGCGTCGTCGACTTGGCGGTCGAGGTGGAGCGGGCCAGGGTCGAGGCGCCGCTGACGGTGGAGGCCTCCGTGGGCGGGGTGCGGGCACGCGCCGCGATCGACGGAACCTCGGGGACCGTGCGGCTGGAGGTACCGGACGTGCGGCTGTGGTGGCCGCGTGGGTACGGTGAACAGCCGCTCTACGACGTCGAGTTGAGGCTGCTGCACGAGGGCCGCCCGCTGGACGTGTGGCGGCGCCGGGTGGGCTTCCGGACCGTCGAGCTGGACCGGTCGGCCGATGAGCACGGCACGGGGTTCACGTTCGTCCTGAACGGCGAGCGGCTCTTCGCGCGGGGCGTGAACTGGATCCCGGACGACGTGTTCCCGTCCCGGATCACCCGCGAGCGGTACCGGGAGCGGCTCGGGCAGGCGGCCGACGCCGGTGTCGACCTCGTACGGATCTGGGGCGGGGGAATCTACGAGAGCGCGGAGTTCTACGACGCCTGCGACGAGTTGGGGCTGCTGGTCTGGCAGGACTTCCCGTTCGCGTGCGCGGCCTATCCGGAGGAGCAGCCGCTCAGGGGTGAGGTGGAGGCGGAGGCCCGGGAGAACGTCGTACGACTGATGCCGCATCCCTCGCTCGTGCTGTGGAACGGCAACAACGAGAACCTGTGGGGCTTTCGGGACTGGGGCTGGGAGGCGCGGCTGGCCGGGGACTCCTGGGGCGAGGGGTACTACCTGGGCGTACTGCCGCGGGTGGTGGCCGAGTTGGATCCCACGCGTCCGTACACGGCGGGCAGTCCCTGGTCCGGATCGTGGGAGCACCACCCGAACGACCCGGCGCACGGGACGCACCACTCGTGGGAGGTGTGGAACCGTCTCGACTACGCCGGGTATCGCGACGACGTCCCGCGGTTCGTGGCCGAGTTCGGCTGGCAGGCACCGCCCGCGTACGCCACGTTCGCGCGTGCGCTGCCCGGGGAGGAACTCGCGGCGGACTCCCCCGGGGTGCTGCACCACCAGAAGGCGGACGACGGGAACGGCAAGCTGCGGCGGGGCCTGGAACGCCATTTCGCCTTTCCCGAGGGGGACTTCGACCGCTGGCACTACCTCATGCAGGTCAACCAGGCGCGGGCCGTGGCCGCCGGGATCGAGCACTGGCGGTCGCACTGGCCGGTGTGCGCGGGGACGGTGGTGTGGCAGCTCAACGACTGCTGGCCGGTGACGAGTTGGGCGGCGGTGGACGGGGACGGGCGGGAGAAGCCGCTGTACCACGAGCTGCGGCGACTGTACGCGGATCGGTTGCTGACGGTTCGGGAGCGGGGGCCGGGGCTGGTATTGGCGGCCGTCAACCAGGCGGGTGATCCGTGGGCCGGGGTGCTGCGGCTGCGGCGGATGTCGGTGGACGGCCACGTGATCGACGAGGCCGAGGTGGACTTCCGCGCGGACCGGAGGGCGGTCGCGGAGGTCGCGGTGCCTGCGGAGGTGGTGCCGGTGGGGGCGAAGGAGTTCCTGGTGGCGGACGTGGATCCGTCCTCGGCCACGGGCCCGACACCGGACGCCACGCGCGCCCTGTACTTCCCCTCGCCCGACCGTGAAATCCCCTACCCTCGGCCCGAGTTCGACGTCTCCGTGGCACCAGGGGCCGTGATCGTGACGGCCCGCACCCTCGTGCGGGATCTGCTGCTCCAGGCCGACCGGCTGGACCCGGAAGCGCGAGCGGACCGCGGGCTGGTGACGTTGCTGCCCGGTGAGGAGGTGACCATCCACGTCAGTGGCTGGGAGACTCCTGACGCGGACGCCGCCCGGTCCGCCCTGTACTGCCTGGAGCCCAGCCGATGACAGCCCAGCCGGCCTCGCGCGTCACCATCAAGGACGTCGCCGCGCGCGCCGGCGTGTCCAAAGGGGCCGTGTCGCTCGCCTTCAACCACAAGCCGGGGCTGTCGGAGGCGACCCGGGACCGGATCTTCCAGGCCGCCCGGGAGCTGGGCTGGGCGCCGAACCTCACGGCACGGACGCTGGCCGGGTCGCGGGTGGACGTCGTAGGGCTGGCGATCTGCCGGCCGGCGCGGCTGCTGGGGCTCGAACCCTTCTACATGGAGTTCGTGTCGGGCGTGGAGAGCGTGCTGATCGAGCGGAGCTGCTCGCTGCTGCTGCGGCTCGTGCGGAACGTGGAGGAGGAGGTCGGCCTCCAGGAGTCGTGGTGGCGGGGACGGCAGGTGGGGGGCTCGATCCTGGTCGACTTCCGGGCCGACGATCCCCGCGTCGCGGCGGCCGAACGGCTGGGGATGCCGGTGGTGGCCGTAGGGCATCCGTCGTTCACCGGCGGCCTCCCCTCCGTGTGGACCGACGACGCCACCGCCGTGACGGAGGCCGTGCGGTATCTGGCGGCGCTGGGACATCGTCGGATCGCCCGGGTGGGGGGCGCGGCGGCGCTGGGGCACACGGCGATGCGGACGGCCGCGTTCGACGACGCGGCGCGGGGGCTCGGCCTCGCGGGGGCCTGGCAGGTGACCACCGACTACTCGGGAGAGGCCGGTGGGCGGGCCACCCGGTCCCTACTGACCGCCCCGCCGTGCGACCGGCCGACCGCGATCGTCTACGACAACGACATCATGGCGGTGGCCGGGCTGTCGGTCGCGGCCGAGATGGGGCTGCACGTCCCGCGCGATGTCTCACTGCTCGCCTGGGACGACTCGCAGCTGTGCCGGCTCACCCACCCCACGCTCTCCGCGATGAGCCATGACGTGCACGGATTCGGCGCGGAAGCGGCCCGTACGCTGTTCGGAGTAATCACCGGGGAGGGGCCGGGATCGCACCCCGTGCCCACTCCGGTGCTGACACCGAGGGGCTCCACGGCGCCTCCCGCGATGTGACCTTCGCCGCTCCCGCCTCCAGGGGTGTGCAGTCACGTTACTGATAAGTAGCATGGGTCCTGAGCGCGCGCTCAGCGCATCGCAGCAGTGCAGATCCCGCATCTGGAGGAGAGCCATCGTGCCTCGTACCGTCAGGGACGTCGTCTTCGTCGACGGCGTCCGCACCCCGTTCGGCAAGGCGGGCCCGAAGGGCATCTACCACGAGACCCGTGCCGACGACCTCGTCGTGAAGGCGATCCGGGAGCTGCTGCGCCGC
The DNA here is from genome assembly GCF_040607335.1 of Streptomyces sp. NPDC005303. Taxonomy (NCBI): domain Bacteria; kingdom Bacillati; phylum Actinomycetota; class Actinomycetes; order Kitasatosporales; family Streptomycetaceae; genus Streptomyces; species Streptomyces sp. NPDC005303. Next base: position 113,675 of record NZ_JBEXGM010000010.1, read on the forward strand.
AACCCGGGTCTCGACCCCAAGAAGATCGACGAGGTCGCCATCGCCGCGACCACGCAGATCGGTGACCAGGGGCTCACCATCGGCCGTACCGCCGGGATCCTCGCCGGTCTCCCCCAGTCCGTGCCCGGTTACTCCATCGACCGTATGTGTGCCGGTGCGCTGACCGCCGTCACCACGGTGGCCGGTTCCGTGGCCTTCGGGGCGTACGACATCGCCATCGCCGGTGGTGTCGAGCACATGGGCCGCCACCCCATGGGCGAGGGCGTGGACCCGAACCCGCGGTTCGTGAGCGAGAAGCTCGTCGACGAGTCCGCCCTGTTCATGGGCATGACCGCCGAGAACCTGCACGACCGGTACCCGACGATCACCAAGCAGCGCGCCGACGAGTACGCCGTGCGCTCCCAGGAGAAGGCCGCCAAGGCGTACGCCAACGGCAAGATCCAGGCCGACCTGGTCCCGATCTCGGTGCGCCGCACCAACCCGGAGGCCGGTGAGACGGGCTGGGGCCTGGTCACCGCCGACGAGCCGATGCGCCCGGGCACCACCCTGGAGAACCTCTCCGGGCTGAAGACCCCGTTCCGTGTGCACGGCCGGGTGACCGCCGGTAACGCGGCCGGTCTGAACGACGGCGCCACCGCCTCCCTCATCGCTTCCGAGGACTTCGCCCGCGAGAACGACCTGCCGGTGAAGATGCGCCTGGTCTCGTACTCCTTCGCGGGTGTCGAGCCGGAGGTCATGGGCTACGGCCCGATCCCGGCCACCGAGAAAGCGCTCGCGCAGGCCGGTCTGTCGATCTCCGACATCGGTCTCTTCGAGATCAACGAGGCCTTCGCGGTCCAGGTCCTCGCCTTCCTGGAGCACTACGGCATCGCGGACGACGACGCGCGCGTCAACCAGTACGGCGGCGCCATCGCGTACGGCCACCCGCTGGCCTCCTCCGGTGTCCGGCTGATGACGCAGCTGGCCCGTCAGTTCGAGGAGCAGCCCGAGGTCCGCTACGGCCTGACCACCATGTGCGTCGGCTTCGGCATGGGCGCGACGGTCATCTGGGAGAACCCGAACCACAAGGACGCCGGAGGCAGCAAGTGAGCACCACTGAGCTCTTGAAGGGTGCGGCCGAGCTGTTCCCGGACGAGGTCGTCACCCAGGCGCACGTACGCCACCTGGACCTGCCGTTCAACGCGGGGCGCTTCGCGCTCATCACGCTGGACAACGGCTTCGACCACACCAAGCCGACCACCTTCGGCCCGGCCTCGCTGGCGAACCTGAACACCGCCATCGACCAGGTCGAGAAGGAGGCCTCGGCGGGCGAGATCGTCGGCGTCGGCATCACCGGCAAGCCGTTCATCTTCGCCGTCGGCGCCGACCTCAAGGGCGTCGAGCTCCTCAAGGAGCACAAGGACGCGCTCGCCATCGGCAAGGGCGGCCACGAGGTCTTCAAGCGCCTCGCGGGCATCGCGGTGCCGACCTTCGCGTACTACAACGGTGCCGCGATGGGCGGTGGCGTCGAGGTCGGTCTGCACTGCACCTACCGCACGGTGTCCGCGGCGCTGCCCGCCTTCTCGCTCCCCGAGGTCTTCCTCGGTCTGGTCCCCGGCTGGGGCGGCTGCACGCTGCTGCCGAACCTGATCGGCGCCGAGAAGGCCGTCTCGGTCATCATCGAGAACAGCCTCAACCAGAACAAGCAGCTCAAGGGCGCCCAGGTCTACGAACTGGGCATCGCCGACGCGCTGTTCGAGGGCGCGGACTTCCTGGAGCAGTCCCTGCTGTGGACGGCTTCCGTCCTCAAGGGCGAGATCGTCATCGAGCGCCCGGCGATCGACCGCGGTGAGGCCTGGGACCAGGCCGTCGCCAAGGGCCGTTTCGTCGCGGACTCCAAGGTGCACGGGGCCGCTCCGGCCGCCTACCGCGCCCTGGACATCATCGAGGCCGCGAAGAACGGCGACCTCCAGCAGGGCTACGACGCCGAGGACCAGGCCCTCGCCGACCTGATCATGGGTGGCGAACTGCGCTCCGGCATCTACGCGTTCAACCTGGTGCAGAAGCGCGGCAAGCGCCCCGCCGGTGCCCCGGACAAGAACCTGGCCCGCCCGGTCACCAAGGTCGGTGTCGTCGGCGCCGGTCTGATGGCCTCCCAGCTCGCGCTGCTCTTCCTGCGCCGCCTGGAGGTGCCGGTCGTGCTGACCGACATCGACCAGGAGCGCGTCGACAAGGGTGTGGGCTACGTCCACGCCGAGATCGAGAAGCTGCTCGGCAAGGGCCGTATCAACCAGGACAAGGCCAACCGCCTCAAGGCGCTGGTCACCGGTGTGCTGGACAAGGCCGAGGGCTTCTCCGACGCGGACTTCATCATCGAGGCCGTGTTCGAGGAGATCGGCGTCAAGCAGCAGGTGTTCGCGGAGGTCGAGGCGGTCGCCCCGGCGCACGCGATCCTCGCCACCAACACCTCCTCCCTCTCCGTCTCCGAGATGGCGTCGAAGCTGAAGAACCCCGAGCGGGTCGTCGGCTTCCACTTCTTCAACCCGGTCGCGATCCTCCCGCTCCTGGAGATCGTCCGCGGCGAGCAGACCGACGACGCGTCGCTGGCCACCGCCTTCGCCGTCGCCAAGAAGCTGAAGAAGACCGCGGTGCTGGTCAAGGACGCCCCGGCGTTCGTCGTGAACCGCATCCTCACCCGCTTCATGGGCGAGATCCAGAACGTCATCGACGAGGGCACCCCGGTGGCCGTGGCGGAGAAGGCGGTGGAGCCCCTGGGCCTGCCGATGTCCCCGCTCGTCCTCCTGGAGCTGGTCGGTCCCGCGATCGGTCTGCACGTCTCGGAGACCCTCAACCGGGCCTTCCCTGACCGCTTCACGGTCTCCCCGAACCTCGCGGCCGTCGTCAAGGCGGGCAAGCGCGGCTTCTACGTCTACGACAGCGGCAAGCCCGAGCTCGACCCCGGGGTCGCCGCGCTGCTCAAGCAGGGCGATGTCGTCCTGTCCGAGGAGCAGGTCCGCGAGCGCGTCCTGGACGCCGTCGCCCAGGAGATCGGGCTCATGCTCGACGAGGGTGTCGTCGCCGAGGCGCAGGACATCGACCTCTGCCTGATCACGGGCGCCGGCTGGCCCTTCCACCTGGGCGGCATCACGCCGTACCTGGACCGCGAGGGTGTCTCCGAGCGCGTGAACGGCAAGAAGTTCCTCGCTCCGGGCGTGGCGTCGGTTCCGGCGTAGCACCCAGGCAGGTGAAGAGGGCCTCCGCTGTGGCGGGGGCCCTCTGTCGTTCACGTGGACCGGACTGGGGCGGGTGGGGACCGGACAGGGGCGGGTGGGCGCTCAGACCTCCCGCCAGGCCGCCAGCGCCAGTCCCGGCTCGTCCTTCTGCCGGGCGATCCTGAGCTCCCCGTCAGGGGTCACCGTCGCGGCGACGATACGGCCGTCCGCGTCCTCGGCGAGGGCCACGGCCGTGCCCGCCGGCAACTGCGGCCCGGACTCCGTCCACCACAGGCCCGCCGACTCCTGCTCGGTCGGACAGGCGGCGAAGGCGACCCGGCCGGACGCCGAACGCTGGGCGAGCAGCGTGCAGTCGTGACCCTCCAGGGTGGCGCGCAGCAGGGCCGCCGGGCCGGGTCCGGCGGCCGCGAGCAGCGGGGTGGGCTCGGTGTCCGGACGCCAGGCGTAGAGCATGCCCTCGGGGTCCGCGAAGAACAGGGTGGTGTATTCCTTGGAGGTGGGCAGCGCGTTGAGCGTGCCCGGCTCGACGCGCACCGCCAGCGGGTCGGCGGGGACGGGAGGCGCGCCCGCCTCCCCCTGGACCCAGCGCAGGATGCCCTCCGGGTCGGTGCCGTACAGCTCGATCCGGCCCGACTCCCCCGTCATGGCGGTGAGTTGCTCGTGCACGTCGGTCCCGCCGAGGTCCGCCCAGGCGTTCCAGCCGCCGCGTTCCTTCTGGATGAGGGCGCGCACGCTGTTGCCGCGGTCGCGGACGAAGACATGGGCACGGCCCTCCGCGTCGACGGCCACGGCGGGGACGCCGGTGCGCGCGCCGGCTCTGTCGGGGTGGCCGACCGGGTTCCAGTCGAGGGCGGCGAGGTGGACCCGGAAGTGCGTGGAGTGGACCAGGCCCGCCTCCTGGCCCTTGGTGGGCCGCCAGGAGGCGAGGTGGGCGTAGCCGTCGGGGCCGTGTCCCACGGCGAGCCCGGAGTGCAGGCGCTGGTCGCCGCCGACCTTGCGCCAGGGCAGCCAGGTGTCGCCGCCCGGGTGGCGCTCCGCCCTGCACCACACGGCGTCGTCGCGGGTGGCGTAGACGCCGAGTCGGCCGTCGCGGGCGCGGATGAGCCAGTCGCCGTTCACTGTACGGACCATTGACACGGGCCCACTCTAATCGGGCGTCCGACGCCGTCCTCGGGCGGGCCGGGCGTGGGACGCTGGGGGCATGAGTGACGTGCTGCTGGTCGTCGTGGATGCCGCGAACGTCGTCGGGTCGGTGCCGGACGGGTGGTGGCGGGACCGGCGCGGGGCGGCGGAGCGGTTGCGGGACCGGCTGGCGGCGGATGGCGTGCCGGGGCGGGACGGTGCGGTGGAGATCGTGCTGGTGGTGGAGGGAGCGGCTCGGGGGGTGTCCTCGGTGCCGGGGGTGCGGGTGGAGTCCGCTCCCGGGAGCGGGGACGACCACATGGTGGAGCTGGTGGCCGGGGCTGGTGAGCGGCCGGTGCTTGTGGTGACGGCGGATCGTGAACTTCGGCGCAGGGTCGGGGAGTTGGGGGCGGAGGTGGCGGGGCCGCGGACGGTTCGTCCCTGAGCGCCTTCCGATGTGCCGCGTGGTGTCGTCTGGCGGATGCGGGCTCGTCGTGGCTGGTCGCGCAGTTCCCCGCGCCCCCAAAAAGGTGAGTACAGCTGGGCAGACGGGGCCGCACCCACCCAGGGGCGCGGGGAACTGCGCACCAGCCCCCACCGGCCCGCACCCGACGACGTACCCCCCTACCTCCGCCGCACGTACAGCACAGCCCCATCCACCGTCCCCGCCTCCTCGTACCCCGCCGAAAGCAAACGCCGTAGCCCTGCCACCCGTTCCGGCGCGTACGGCTTGCCCCGGGAGTCGTCCACCACCAGGACCGCCGAGACCGCTTCCCGCCGGAAGACCTCCCACGTGCCCTTCACGGCGTACCTCTCCCCCACCCGCCCGCCGTCCCGGCCCCCGCTGTAGTTCGTGAGGAGACCCGCCGTCAGATAGCGAGTCGCCGGCGCGCGGTCCGCCAGCCAGTACGTCTCCGGGTGTATCCCCCAGACCAGGACCGCATCGCCCTGCGCCGTGCGGGACGACACCGCCTGCGCGACCCGGCGGGCGTGGTCGAGGTCCGGACGCGGGGCCAGCACACCCCACGTCAGGAACAGCACGCACGCGCAGGCCGACGTGAGCTGCGCCGTGACCGTGCGGTCGTACGGCAACGCGCGGAGCGCCGCCGTGGCCAGGAGCGCGACCGGTGGGAGGAGTTGGAGGTAGTAGTGGCCGAAGAAGTGGAAGCCGAGCACCACCGCTCCCCCCGACGCGACGAGCCACAGCCACAGGTCGGCCGTCGGCGCGCGCCACGCCCGTACGACAGGCGGGATCAGGCCCGCGCAAGCCACGGCCACAAGCCCGGTGTTGGCCAATCCCCTTGCCAGGACATGGAGTTCGGAGCCGGTCGGTGTCGCGTACGCGCCCGAACCCGTCACCGTCCAGAACACGAAGCCCGCCAAGTCCGTGGCCAGCGCCGCGCACAGCACCGGCACCACCGCCCCCGCGACCAACCGCCCAAGGCAACCACGCCGCGCGCCCGAGGCGACGTACAGCCAGAACACGGGCAGCAGCACCGCCCCGCCCGTCTGCTTGGTGAGGAACGCGCACGCGACCGCAGTTCCCGCCGCGCCCCACCGCCGCCGGTCCGCGCACCACATCGCCGCGGCCGTGCAGGGCAGCAGGAACACCTCGAAGGTCGCGGCCTGCGCGTCCTCGGGGTTCAGTCCGACGGAGATCAGCAGATACAGCACACCGGCGGTACGGCCGGACGGGTCGCCCCAGCGGCGGCGGGCCAGGGAGGCCAGCAGGGCCGCGGTGAGGAGTTGGGCCAGGACGGCGAGCACCCGCACCCCGGCCAGCGTGCCGGAGCCCGTCACCGCGAACGCGGCCTCATAGAGCCACGGTACGAGGGGCGGCTTGCGGTCGACGACCGTCTCGTAGAGCTGTCCGCCGTGCGCCAGCAGCCGTGCCTGTACGGCGAGATAGCCCTCGTCCGGGTTCCAGAGGGGGCGCGTGAAGGACGGGATCCTCGTCGCGCAGGCCAGGGCCGCGAGCGGGGGCAGCAGTCGGCTCCAGTACGCCGGACGGGAAACGGGTACGGAGGGTGACGGGAGCAGGAGCTCTGCGGGCATGAGCGGCACGCTATCCGGCCCCGTATCCCCTGGGTGAGCAGGACATACGGGGCCGGAGAGGTGGAACGTATGTGTTACTCCGTGTTGTCGGCCGTCGCCGCCATGCGCTGTCCGAGACGGCTGTGGGAACGGCCGTAGAGGAAGTAGACGAGGAAGCCGATGACCATCCAGATCGCGAACCGCAGCCAGGTCTCGGCCGGCAGGTTGAGCATCAGCCAGAGGGAGGCCGCCACCGACAGGATCGGGATGAACGGTACCCAGGGGGTGCGGAAGGCCCGCGGTAGATCGGGGCGGGACTTGCGGAGGATGATCACGCCGATCGCGACGACCACGAAGGCGAACAGGGTGCCGATGTTGACCAGTTCGGCCAGTTCGCTCAGGGGCGTGAAGCCGGCGACGATCGCGATGATCACGCCGAGCAGGATGGTCGGACGGTGCGGGGTCCTGAACCTCGGGTGGACGTGGGAGAAGAACGTGGGCAGCAGTCCGTCGCGGCTCATCGCGAAGAACACCCGGGTCTGGCCCAGCAGCAGGATCATGCACACCGTCGTCAGGCCGACCGCGGCGCCGAAGCTGATGAAGCCGGCGAACCAGGGGTGGCCGGTGGCCTTGAAGGCGTCCGCGAGCGGGGCCGTGATGGACAGGTCCGTGTACTTCTGCATGCCCGTCACCACGATCGACACGGCCACGTAGAGGGTCGTGCAGATGATCAGGGAGCCGAGGATGCCGCGGGGCATGTCGCGCTGCGGATTCCTGGTCTCCTCGGCGGCCGTGGCCACGACGTCGAAGCCGATGAAGGCGAAGAAGACGACGGAGGCGGCGGTGAAGATGCCCATCACGCCGAAGTTGGAGGGCGCCCAGCCGAACATCAGCTGGATCAGCGGCGACTGGAGACTGTCACCGGCCGGTACCTTCTCCGCCTTCGGGATGAACGGGTCGTAGTGGTCGCCGTTGACGAAGAAGGCGCCCGCGATGATCACGGTCAGTACGACCGTCACCTTGATGGCGACGACGACCGAGGTCACGCGCGCGGAGAGCTTGGTGCCGAGCACGAGGATGGCGGTGAGCACCAGGACGAGCGCGGCGGCGAGGATGTCGAAGCCGAAGCCGTGGGCCCCATCGCGGCTGCCGAGCGCCGCCGGCAGATGCCAGCCCGCGTTGTCCAGGAGCGAGGCGATGTAGCCGGACCAGCCGACGGACACCACCGCCGTGCCCAGCGCGAACTCCAGGACCAGGTCCCAGCCGATGATCCAGGCGGGCAGTTCACCGAGGGAGGCGTAACTGAAGGTGTACGCCGATCCGGCCACCGGGACGGTGGAGGCGAACTCGGCGTAACAGAGCGCGGCGAGCGCGCAGACGACGCCGGCCACGACGAAGGCCAGGGCGACCGCCGGGCCGGCGTTGTTCTTGGCGACGGTGCCGGTCAGGACGAAGATGCCGGTGCCGATGATGACACCGACGCCGAAGACGGTCAGATCCAGCGCGGACAAGGACTTCTTGAGCGCGTGCTCTGGCTCCTCGGTATCGAGGATGGACTGCTCGACCTTCTTCGTCCGGAAGAGGGTGCTGCTCACGGGTACCTCCCACGCTGTGTCGTCCTCGACATGATCGAGAGGGGGCGTAGGTCGTATGCCCCGGCGCGGGGGGATTCACGCGAACGGGCCGTTCGCACCACTGTCAGGAGTGGTGCGAACGGCCCGTTCGGGCGTACCGGAGGCGTCAGTCGCGGGCGGGCTGCGCCTCGGCCGGGGCGCTGTCGTAGCGGCCGTCCAGCTTCGAGACGAGGCCCGTGACCTGGCGGGCGATGTCGGGCGCGGTCAGCCCGATCTCCGCCATGATCTCGGCGCGGGAGGCGTGGTCGAGGAAGCGCGGCGGGATGCCGAAGTCGCGCAGCGGGACGTCGACACCCGCGTCGCGCAGGGCCTGTGCGATCGCCGAGCCGACGCCGCCGACGCGGGAGTTGTCCTCGACGGTGACGACCACGCGGTGCCGCTCGGCGAGCGGGGCCATGGCCTCGTCGACGGGCTTGACCCAGCGCGGGTCGACGACGGTGGTGGAGATGCCCTGCTGGTTCAGCAGACCGGCGATCTCCAGGCACATCGGGGCGAGGGCGCCGACGGAGACGAGGAGCACGTCGGGCCTGTCCGTGCCGGGCTCGCGCAGGACGTCCATGCCGCCGACGGTGCCCACGGCGGGTACGGCGGGGCCGACGACGCCCTTGGAGTAGCGCAGCACGGTCGGCGCGTCGTCGACCTGGACGGCCTCGCGGAGCTGCGCGCGCAACTGCTCGGCGTCGCGCGGGGCGGCGAGCCGGAGCGTGGGGACGACTTGGAGCATCGACATGTCCCACATGCCGTTGTGCGAGGCGCCGTCGTCACCGGTGACCCCGGCCCGGTCGAGCACGAAGGTCACGCCGCACTTGTGCAGGGCGACGTCCATGAGGACCTGGTCGAAGGCGCGGTTGAGGAAGGTGGCGTAGACGGCGAAGACCGGGTGCAGGCCGCCGGTCGCGAGGCCCGCCGCGGAGACGGCCGCGTGCTGCTCGGCGATGCCGACGTCGTAGATGCGGTCGGGGAAGGTGTCCGCGAACTTCTTCAGGCCGACCGGCTGGAGCATCGCGGCGGTGATGGCGACGATGTCCTTGCGCTCCCGGCCCAGCTTGACCATCTCGTCCCCGAAGACGGAGGTCCAGCTGGCGGCGGACGCCTTGATGGGCAGTCCGGTGTCGGGGTGGATGGGGCCGATGCCGTGGAAGCGGTCGGCCTCGTCCTGCTCGGCGGGCTTGTAGCCGCGGCCCTTCTCGGTGAGGCAGTGCACGATGACCGGGCCGCCGAACCGCTTGGCGCGGGCCAGCGCCGACTCCAGCGCCTCGATGTCGTGGCCGTCGATGGGGCCGACGTACTTGAGGCCCAGGTCCTCGAACATGCCCTGGGGCGCGATGAAGTCCTTCAGGCCCTTCTTGGCGCCGTGCAGGGTCTCGTACAGCGGCCGGCCGACGACCGGAGTGCGCTCCAGGAGGTCCTTGCCGCGGGCCAGGAAGCGCTCGTAGCCGTCGGTGGTGCGCAGGGTCGCCAGGTGGTTGGCGAGGCCGCCGATGGTCGGCGCGTAGGAGCGCTCGTTGTCGTTGACGACGATCACCAGCGGCCGGTCCTTGGCGTCGGCGATGTTGTTCAGCGCCTCCCAGGCCATACCGCCGGTCAGGGCGCCGTCACCGATGACGGCGACGACGTGGTCGTCGCGTTCGAGCACCTGGTTGGCCTTCGCGAGCCCGTCGGCCCAGCCGAGGACGGTCGAGGCGTGGCTGTTCTCGATCACGTCGTGCTCGGACTCGGCGCGCGAGGGGTAGCCGGAGAGTCCGCCCTTGGAGCGCAGCTTCGAGAAGTCGTGGCGCCCGGTGAGCAGCTTGTGCACATAGGACTGGTGGCCGGTGTCGAAGAGCACCCGGTCCTTGGGCGAGTCGAAGACCCGGTGCAGGGCGATGGTCAGCTCGACCACACCGAGGTTGGGGCCGAGGTGGCCGCCGGTCTTGGAGACCGCGCCGACGAGGAAGCTCCGGATCTCCTCCGCCAGCTGGTCCAGCTCCTCAAGGCTGAGCCGGTCCAGATCACGCGGTCCCCTGATACGGGTCAGCAGCGGCACCCGTGCCTCCTTGCTTAGAGCTGATCGAGCTTTGCCGGGCGTGTCGAGTCTAATGTTCCGCGAGAACAATCTTGCCCGGCACCTCGTGGGTGCCGGGCAAGACGATCGACCTGGAGGGGCGCTGCCCTGCGGTGTTATCCGCGACCCGCGGCCTTCTGAGACCTGCGGGACACCGAGTCGATGACGACCGCGCCCAGCAGAACACCACCGGTGATCATGTACTGGATCGAGGCGTTCATGTTCAGCAGGTCCAGACCGGTCGTGATGGACTGGATGACCAGCATGCCCAGGAGGGCGGACCACACCGAGCCGCGGCCGCCGAAGAGGCTCGTACCGCCGATGACGGCCGCCGCGATGGCGAGCATCAGGGTGTTGCCGCCGCCAGCGCTGAGCGTGGCGCTCGCGGTCTGACCGGCGAAGAACATACCGCCGATCGCCGCGAACCCGCCGGAGATGGCGAACACGGTGATACGGACCATCGGCACGTTGATACCGGCACGGCGCGCGGCCTCGATGCCGCCGCCCACCGCGAAGACCTGACGGCCGTACGTGGTGCGGCGGAGCACGAAGTCGACGATCACCAGGGCCGCCAGGAAGATCACCAGCGAGTTGGAGACACCGGCCGCGTTGTTGAGCACGGCGGCGGCCAGGAAGGACGCGACGGCGAGCGCACCGACGCGCACCAGGATCTCGCTGGTCGGCCGGAAGGGCACGCCCGCGGCCTTGCGGCGCCGCTGCTCGCCGAAGTTGCCGACGAGCGTCAGCACGACGGCGAGGCCGGCCAGCAGGTACGCGCCGATGATGGCCTGGTTCATGAAGAACGAGCTCTGGCCGAACAGGTGGATCGGACCCGAGTCGGACGGGATGTTGATGGTGCCGCTGGAGCCCAGCAGCCACAGCATCAGACCGTTCCAGCCGAGGAGACCGGCCAGGGTGACGACGAACGCCGGTACGCCGACCTTGGCGAAGAACCAGCCGTGCAGGGAGCCGATGGCGATACCGATGACGATCGCCAGGACCAGCGCCAGCCAGACGTTCATGCCGTGGTTCACGACCCACACCGCGAACAGGGTGGAGGCCAGGCCGCTGACCGAACCGACCGACAGGTCGATCTCGCCGAGCAGCAGCACGAACACCAGGCCGATGGCGATCATGCCGGTGGCCGACATGTAGTAGCTGATGTTGGAGAGGTTGTCGGCGCTGAGGAAGCGGTCGTTCTGGAACTGGAAGATCGCCCAGATGACGATCAGGCCGATCACCACCGGCAGCGAGCCCAGCTCACCGCCCTTGACCTTGCGCGTGAACTCGGTCCAGTAGCCCTTGAAGCCCTCTTCGCGGACCAGCAGCCGGGGGTCTACCACCGAGACCGGCGCGGCGGTGGGGTCGTCGGCGGGGGCGACGGTGGTCTGGCCCTCGGTGCCGGCGTCCGCCTTGGAAACCTTGGATGTGTCGCTCACTTCGCGGCCTCCGTGCTGCGACGCCCCGCGCGACGGGTCACGGCGTTGTCCGTGGCACCGGTGATCGCGGAGATGATCTCTTCCTGACTGGTGTCCTTCACCGAGAAGGAACCGTTGTTCCTGCCCAGACGCAGCACGGCGACGGTGTCGGCGACGGCCTTCACGTCGGCCATGTTGTGGCTGATGAGGATGACGCCGAGGTTGCGCTCGCGCAGCCGCTCGACCAGGTCGAGGACCTGCGCGGTCTGCTCGACACCGAGGGCTGCGGTGGGCTCGTCCAGGATCACGACCTTGGGGTCGCCGATCAGGGCGCGCGCGATGGCGACGACCTGGCGCTGACCGCCGGACAGGCTCGCGATCGGGATGCGCACACTCGGGATGCGGATGGACAGCGTGCTCAGCAGCTCGCGGGCCTTCTGCTCCATCGTGACCTCGTCGATGACGCCGCGGCGCAGCAGCTCACGTCCGAGGTAGAGGTTGCCGACCACATCCAGGTTGTCGCACAGGGCGAGGTCCTGGTAGACCGTCGCGACGCCGAGTCCCTGGGCGTCGTGGGGCCTGTTGATGCTGACCGGGTTGCCGTCCCACTCGATGACTCCCTCATCGATGGGGTGGACACCGGCGATCGTCTTGACCAGCGTGGACTTTCCTGCGCCGTTGTCGCCGACGAGGGCGACCACTTCTCCGGCGTGGACCTCCAGTTCGACGTCGGTGAGGGCCTGCACCGCACCGAATCGCTTGGAGACTCCGCGCAACGCCAGCACGGGCGTAGCGGACACGTTAACCATCTCCTTCGCCGCCTGACCGGCGGGGATGCCGCGCTTGGGGTAAGGCGCGGAGGGGTTGTGCTTTTAGCACTTGCTTAAAGGTTGTGCTGTCAGCACGGATTTACAAGTCGAACATGCGTGCGGCCGATGCCTCTTGGCAACGGCTGCGTCCGCCATGCTTCCGTCCGGCGCCCGCCCCGCAGCGGGGTATGAAGGCGGTGCGGGCGCCGGACAGGCTCTGTGCCTGCCTTCCGGGGCGGGTCCCGTCGAAGGACGCGCCCCGGGGCTCAGCGGGTGCTACTGAAGGCCGGCCTTCTTGCACGCGGCCGCGTAGTCCGGGGTGCAGATGTCGGCGACGGTGTACAGACCGTCCTTGACGACCGTGTCCTTGATGTTCTTCACGGTGACCGAGACCGGGGTCAGGAGCTTCGCCTGGACCTTGTCGCCGGAGCCGCTGGTGACCTCGGTGTCGGCGAGGGACTTGATGTCCTTGCCCTGGAGCAGGTTGACCGCGAGCTCGGCGGCGGTGTCGGCCTCCGGCTTGTAGGCCTTGTAGACCGTGGCGGACTGGGTGCCGGCGACGATCCGCTGGATGGCGGCGAGCTCGGCGTCCTGACCGGTCAGCGGGATGCTGCTGATGCCCGCGCCCTTGAGGGTGTTGGCGATACCACCGGCCATGCCGTCGTTGGCGGCGTAGACGCCCGCGATGTTCTTGGCGCCCAGCTGGGTGATGGCCGCGGACACCTTCTGCGCGGCGACCGTGTCCTTCCACAGGCCGGACTGCTCGTAGGCGATCTTGACCTTGCCGTCGAGGACCTTGTGCGCGCCTTCCTTGAACTGGGCGGCGTTCGGGTCGGCGTCGTCACCGTTGATCATGACGACGTTCGCCTTGGGGGTCGCCTTGGAGCCGAGGGCGTCGAGCAGGGCCTGGCCCTGGAGCTCGCCGACCTTGACGTTGTCGAAGGAGACGTACGCGGAGACCGGGCCCTGGGCCAGACGGTCGTACGCGACGACCTTGACGCCCTTGCTCACCGCGGAGGCGATGGAGGACTTGATGGCGGCGGAGTCCTGCGCCGAGACCACGATCACCTTGACGCCCTTGGTGACCATGCTGCTCATCTGCTGGGCCTGCTTGGCCGGGTCGGCCGCGGCGTTGGCGTAGGAGACGGTGCAGTCGCTGCACAGCTCCTTGACCTTGTCCTCGAAGTACGGCTTGTCGAACTTCTCGTACCGCGCGGTGACGTTGTCGGGCAGGAGCAGGCCGATCGACTTGCCGCCGGACCCGGAGCTGCTGCTGTCACTGCCGCTGTTGTCGTCGCCGGCCTTGCCGCAGGCGGCGACCGAGACGGCGAGCGCCGAAATCGCGACGGACACGGCGGCACGACGCATGAGCGTGTTCACTTGAGAAACCTCCCTGACGAGGCCGCGTCGTTGCGGCCGAGGTGGCTGGAAGTCAACTCGGCCACACGTGCGACGTCAAGAAGTAAATACTTAACGAGATGGCAACGACGTCCCGCGTTCTCTAAGTGAACGCAGGCGCCGCAGCGTGCAGCGTGCTGTCCAAAAGGGTCGAATCACCCATCTCGCTGAGGGCGAGGGCGAGCGCTCCGAGCACCTCCGCCCGACCTCCAAGTGCCCCTGGAAGTACGGACAGTTGACGTGCCGCACTCGGGATCGCGTAGCGGCCGACGGACTCCCTGATCGGACCGAGCACCAGCTCACCGGCCTCGGCGAGATCACCGCCCAGGACGACTCGGCTCGGGTTCAGCAAGTTGCAGAGATTGGCGACTCCACTGCCGATGTGTCGGCCGACGTCGGCGATCACCCGACGGCAGCCAGGGTCTCCGTCCCGCGCGAGTCGAACAACGCCTTCCATGGTGAGATCGGTGCCGTGACTGGACTGGAGCAGCGGAAGCACATAGCGCGCGGCCGCGAAGGTCTCCAGACAGCCGCGGTTGCCGCAACGGCAGACGGGGCCGGACTCATCAAGAGTAATATGCCCGATTTCTCCCGCTGTGCCACCCGGGCCCCGGTAGATCTGGCCGCTGATCACCAGCCCGGCGCCCACACCGCTCGCGACCTTGATGTACGCCAGGTCGCGGACCCCACGGCCACTGCCCCAGACCAGCTCGCCCAGGGCGCCGAGGTTGGCGTCGTTGTCCACGTGCACGGACACGCCGAGGCGCCCCTGGAGCTCCTCGGCGGGCTTGGTGCCGATCCAGCCCGGCAGGATGGCGGATGAGCCCAGGGACCCGGACTCCAGGTCGATCGGGCCGGGCACGCCGAGGCCCACCCCGGCGATCTTGGAGCGGTCCACGCCGGTCGCCTCGATCAGCCGGTTGACCAGCTGTTCCGCCCGGTCGAAGCCCTGGGTGGAGGAGGCGTCCACGTCCAGCGGCTCGGACTCCTCGGCCAGCACCTGGTGGGCGAGGTTCCCGACCGCGACGCGCAGATGGGTGTGCCCGAAGTCCACCCCTATGACGATGCCGGCGTCTCCGCTCAGGGAGACCGCGCGAGCCCGTCGGCCACCCGCCGATGTGGGCGTGACCTCGACGGTTCCGCCGTCCTTGAGCTCGCGGACGATGTTGGAGACGGTCGCGGCGGACAGTCCCGTGGTCCGCGCGATCTCCGCCTGCGTGAGCGACCCGGCCAGCCGGACGGCCCTTACGACCCGCTCCAGGTTGGCTCGGTGCAGCGACGACTGCGACCCCGGAGTCTCCACGACGACCTCCTGCGCGCGGGACCGCAGCGATGAGGCCCCGCCTATGTCCAACTAGTGAACTCTAAGCTGAGCCGTTAGGGTCGCCTCCCGTCAAGAGGTTGAACAGTATCCGCGCTCTTGCCCATGCCGAAGGGGCGCCGCCCTTTCAAGATCCGGATCTTGAAGGGGTGACGCCCGTGCGGGCGGCCCAGGACTACTTCAGAGCGCCCGCCGTCAGCCCGGCCACCACCTGTCGCTGGAAGATGATGTAGGCCACGAGAACCGGGATCATCGCCATCACCAGACCGGCGAACAGGCCCGACCAGTCACCCTTGTAGCCCTGGCTGGCCGCGAGTTGGACCAGCCCCTGGGTCAGCACCCGTTTGTCCGGGTCGGTGTTGAGCACCGTCGGCAGCATGTACTGGTTCCACTGACCCAGGAAGTTGAAGATCCCCACGCTGATCAGGCCCGGCTTGGCCATCGGCAGCATGATCTGGAAGAACGTCCTGGAGTGCGAGGCCCCGTCCACGAAGGCCGCCTCCGCCACCGAGGTCGGCAGCGTACGGAAGAACGCGGTCAGGAAAAAGACCGTGAACGGCAGTGAGTAGGCGATGTAGACCAGGATCAGCCCGTGGATCGTGTTCAGCAGGCCCATGTTGTTCACGACGTAGAACAGCGGGACCAGCGCCAGCATGATCGGGAAGCTCATGCCGCCGATGAACAGGAAGTAGATGAACCGGTTGCCCGGGAAATCGAACCGGGCCAGCACATACGCCGCCATCGAGCCGAGCACCAGGGTGCCGATGAGCGAACCCGCCACCACCAGAATGGTGTTGAGGAAGTAGTCGCTCATGTTGGCGTCGGTCCAGGCTCGCGACCAGTTGTCGAAGTGCAGTTTGTCCGGCAGCGCCCAGGGCGAGTTGAAGATGGAGCTGTCGTCCTTGAAGGACGTCATCACCGCCCACAGCAGCGGCATCACGACCATGAACGCCCACAGAATGAGCATTCCGTGCGAGAAGACGTTGAGGACGCCGCCGTCCCGCTTCTCCTTCCGGGGCGGCCGGTCATGGGTGTCGATCTTGGCGACGGGAGCACCGGACTCGGCCGGTACGGGGGTTTCGGTCGTCTTCATCTGATCAGTACTCCAGCCGCTCGCGCCGGCCCAGCCGCATCACCAGGGCGGCGAACGCCAGCGTGACGACGAGCAGGGCGACGCCGATGGTGGTGGCGTAGGCGGCCTGCCCGTCACGGAACGCCTTCTGGTACACGTACAGGACCATGACGGTGGTCGAGTAGTCGGGACCGCCGGGCCCGGTCGTCATGATCTGTACGACCGCGAACGACTCGGCGCCGAGGGCCAGGATGCCCATGTAGACCCAGCCGGACTGCACGGTGTCCCACAGCAGCGGCAGCGTGATCCGGAAGAACGTACTGGCGCGCCCCGCCCCGTCGAGCAGCGCGGCCTCGTACAGGTCCGCCGGGATGGAGGCCATACCGGCGCTGAACAGGACCACGAAGAAACCGACCGTGGACCATACGAGGACCGCCATCACGGCCCACAGGGCGAGGCTCGGGTCGCCCAGCCACAGGGGCTGGACGCTGTCGAGGCCGATTCCGCGCAGGATCGAGTTGATGGCACCGCTGTCCGGGTTGTACGCGAAAGCGAACAACAGGGCGACGATCGCGATCGAGAGGACCTGCGGGAAGAAATACACGATCTTGTAGAAGGAGGAGCCCCGGACACCGGTGACGACCGGGCCTCCCCTTCTCTTCCGGCCGCCGACATTGATCATGAAGGAGAAGAACAGCGCCAGGCTGATCGTCACCAGCGGCAGCACGAGCGCGAAGATCAAGCTGTGCTGCAAGGACTTCCAGAAGATCTCGTCGTCCAGCATCCTCCGGTAGTTGTCCAGGCCGACCATCTTGAATTCGGGGCTCAGGCCGGTCCAGTCCGTGAACGAGTAGTAGATGGACTGGATGAACGGCCAGACCACGAATAGCGCGTACAGTCCCAGGGGCAGCGCCAGAAACCCCACGATGAACCGGTACTTGCCGTGCTGCATCGCCGCTCCGTTGCCGTTACTGGTGCTTGTAGTGCTTGATCGACGAGTCCTTCGCGGCCGCGTCGGCGAAGCCCTGGATCTTCTTGATGGCCTCCGCCGGAGTGAGCCGCCCGGCCATCATCTCGCCGAGGCCCGCCACCCCGATCTGCTCCTTCTGGAGCTGGACGTACCAGTCCTGCAGACGCGGGTTCACCACGTTGTCGCCGGCCAGCTTCAGCGCCGCCACACCGGACTTGAGGCCCGGGGTGAGGGTGATGCCCTCGGTGCCGCCGTTGTAGGCGGTCAGGGACTTGACCTTGGAGGTGAAGTTCTTCGAGGACGCCTCGCTGAGCATGATGCGCAGCTGCTCCATGCCGCCCGCGGTGTTCTTCGCCTTGGCCGGGACGATGAAGGGCTCACCGCCGGAGGCCCAGATGGTGCCGAAGGGCATCTTGTCGGAGGAGTCGATGCCGGTGGGCGCGGAGACCGCGAGGTCGAAGTCCTTGGGGATGACGTTGGCCGACTCGTTCTCCACCCAGGAGCCGTTCGGGATGAACAGCGCCTTGCCCTGGGCCCAGGCGGTCTGGGACTGGATGTGGTCCAGGCCGGGGGTGCCCTTGAGGACGTAGCCCTTCTTGTAGAGCTCGTAGTAGGCGTCGAAGCACGCCTTGACCGCCGGGTTCTTCCAGGCGTTCGGCTCCAGGTTGTCGATGGCGTCGAGGACCTCGACACCGCCGACCTTGCCGATCATCGGGTACAGCGAGAAGGGGAGGTAGTACGGGTACTTGCCCGCGTACGTCCAGCCCGCCATGCCCTTCTTCTTGGCCTTCGCGCACACCGCGAGCATCTGGTCCCAGGTCTCCGGGTACTGCTCGTCGAGCGAGTCGAGGGCCTTCTGGGAGTACCAGACGCCGTAGACCGTGTACGCGTAGTACATGATCCACACCGGGTCGCCGTCGAACTGGCCCATCTCGACGATGCCGGGGCGCAGGGTGTCGCGAACCTTCTTGTTCGGGTCGTCGTAGGACGGGGCGTCCAGGAGCGGGGTGAGGTCGGCGAGCTGGTTCTTGCCGACCAGCACGCCCATGTCCATCTGCTCGGCGCCGGAGTTGTCGATCAGGTCCGGCGGGGTGCCCTGGTTGAAGCGGGGCTGGAGCGTGGACTGGATCTTCTGGGTGGCGGAGAACTTCACCTTGGCCTTGGGGAAGTTCTTCTCGTAGATCTTCACGGCGTCCTCGGCGTACTCCTTGCCGAAACCGCCGTCGAACAGGACGAATTCCATCTGCGCGGTCTCGTTGACGGCCAGGGGGTTCTTCGCGGTCTTCTTGCCCGCCTTGGCCTTGTCGCCGCTGTCGTCGCCACCGCTGCTCGCGCAGGCGGACAGGAAACTCATGGTCGGGACGGAGATCAGACCGAGTGCGGCCGACCGCTTGATCAGATCGCGGCGGCCTACACCCGCGCTGCCGTTGTTGCTGTTCTCGGCGGAAGTGGATCCCATGCTCAAGTCCTCGCCTTCTCCAGGACTCAGGCGGTGAACCGGATCCTCCCCGGCACCGCGGTCAGGTCAAGCAGGTTCGTGCAGGAGGTTCGTGCAAGAGGTTCGTGCAAGAGGTTCGTGCAAGAGGGGTGAATCGCCGACAGGTATAGTCCACTTCCGGTCGGCGGAGCAAGATCGAACGCAATGTTGGCCATGGGTGTTCTCTAGTTGAGACCTCGCGGAAATATGAGCGGCCTGTGCGAAGCTTGCCGGAAAAATCCACGACATAGGCCCCGAATGCCACAGGCAACACCCTTGACATCACTGTCCACTTGGGCCACTACTGATCCTTGCACGGAATTGGTGACAACGTTGTCCGTCCTTGTGCAGGGAGAGGGTACTCGCCGATGCATCGGTACAGAACTCGGCTCAGACGGAGTGCGGCGGTCGTGTTCACGGCCGCCTTTGCCGTGACGGTGGGCTCGCAGGGCGCGGCGGTCGCCCTGCCCGAGGCCGCCGCTCAGGCCGATCAGGGGTTCGCCACCTCCTTCGAGGCGGGCGATCCCGCCCCCGACTGGATCAACAGCGTCGACGGCGGCAGGTCCTCCGGCGTCGACGGCGGCTACAGCACCGGCATCCCGGGCAACATCACCGACCACGTCACGGATGTCCAGGCGAGCGCGGAGAACACCGGCGGCGGCGAGGTGAAGGAGAACCTCGTCGACGGTGAGCCCGGCACCAAGTGGCTGGCCTTCGAGAGCACCGGTTGGGCCGAGTTCGACCTGGACAAGCCGGCCAAGGTGGTCACCTACGCGCTGACCTCGGCCAATGACTTCGCCGAGCGCGACCCCAGGGACTGGACACTCCAGGGCTCGACGGACGGCAGGGACTGGAAGACCCTCGACACCCGCTCGGGTGAGACCTTCGCCGAACGGTTCCGGACAAATTCGTACGACATCCAGGATCCGGCCGAATACCAGCACTTCCGGCTGGACATCACCCGCAACAACGGCGCCTCCGGCATCCTCCAACTGGCCGACGTGCAGTTCTCCACGGGCGGGAGCGACGGGCCGGTCCCGCAGGACATGCTCTCGCTCGTCGACCGCGGCCCGAGCGGATCGCCCACCGCGAAGGCGGGCGCCGGATTCACCGGAAAGAGGGCTCTGCGTTACGCCGGTCGGCACACCGCACAGGGGCGGGCGTACTCGTACAACAAGGTCTTCGACGTGAACGTGGCGGTGGACCCGCTGACCCGGCTGTCGTACCGGATCTTCCCGTCGATGGCGGACGGTGACCGGGACTACGACGCGACGAACGTCTCCGTGGACCTGGCCTTCACCGACGGCACCTTCCTGAGCGGTCTCGGCGCGCGCGACCAGCACGGGTTCACGCTCTCGCCGCAGGGACAGGGCGCCTCGAAGGCGCTCTACGTCAACCAGTGGAACAACGTGGTCTCGCGGATCGGGTCGGTCGCGGCCGGGAAGACCGTCGACCGGATCCTCGTCGCGTACGACTCCCCGAGCGGGCCGGCGAAGTTCCGGGGCTGGCTGGACGACGTGACGCTGGAGCGGGCCGCGCCCGAGGAGCCCAGGGCGCATCTGTCCGACTACGCGCTCACCACCCGCGGCACCCAGTCCAGCGGCGGTTTCTCGCGCGGCAACAACTTCCCGGCGACGGCCGTGCCGCACGGCTTCAACTTCTGGACGCCGGTGACCAACGCGTCCTCGCTGAGCTGGCTGTACGACTACGCACGTGCGAACAACGACGACAATCTGCCGACGATCCAGGCGTTCAGCGCGAGCCACGAGCCCAGTCCCTGGATGGGTGACCGGCAG
This sequence comes from Streptomyces sp. NPDC005303, assembly GCF_040607335.1. Classification (NCBI taxonomy): domain Bacteria; kingdom Bacillati; phylum Actinomycetota; class Actinomycetes; order Kitasatosporales; family Streptomycetaceae; genus Streptomyces; species Streptomyces sp. NPDC005303. The sequence continues at coordinate 133,982 of NZ_JBEXGM010000010.1, forward strand.
ACCTTCCAGGTGATGCCGTCCACCGCCTCCGGCACCCCGGACACCGGCCGGGAGGCACGGGAGCTGGCCTTCCGGCACGAGAACGAGACCGCGCGGCCGTACTACTACGGGGTGCGGTTCGAGAACGGGCTGAAGACGGAGATGGCGCCGACCGATCACGCGGCTGCCCTGCGCTTCACCTACCCGGGCGACGACGCGAGCGTGCTGTTCGACAACGTGACGGACCAGGCGGGACTGACCCTCGACAAGGACGCGGGGGTGATCACCGGGTACTCGGACGTGAAGTCCGGGCTGTCGACCGGCGCCACCCGGCTCTTCGTCTACGGCGTCTTCGACCGGCCGGTCACGGACGGTTCCGCGAGTGGGGTGAAGGGCTATCTGCGCTTCGACGCGGGCAGCGACCGGACCGTCACCCTGCGGCTCGCCACCTCGCTGATCAGCCTCGACCAGGCGAAGGACAACCTGCGCCAGGAGATCCCGGACGGCACCTCCTTCGAGAAGGTCCGCGACCGGGCCCGGGGACAGTGGGACCGGCTGCTCGGCAAGGTCGAGGTCGAGGGCGCCACACAGGACCAGCTGACCACGCTGTACTCCAGCCTGTACCGGCTGTACCTGTATCCCAACTCCGGCTTCGAGAAGGTGGGTTCGAAGTACCAGTACGCGTCCCCGTTCTCCCCGATGCCCTCTCCGGACACTCCGACGCACACCGGGGCGAAGATCGTGGACGGCAAGGTGTACGTCAACAACGGCTTCTGGGACACCTATCGGACCACGTGGCCGGCGTACTCGCTCCTGACGCCCTCTCAGGCGGGCGAGATGGTCGACGGGTTCGTCCAGCAGTACAAGGACGGCGGCTGGACCTCGCGCTGGTCCTCCCCCGGGTACGCGGATCTGATGACCGGCACCTCCTCCGACGTCGCGTTCGCGGACGCGTACGTCAAGGGTGTCGACTTCGACGCGAGGTCGGCGTACGACGCGGCTTTGAAGAACGCCACGGTCGCGCCCCCCTCCTCCGGCGTGGGCCGCAAGGGCATGGAGACCTCGCCCTTCCTCGGCTACACCAGCACCGACACCCACGAGGGCCTGTCCTGGGCACTGGAGGGCTACCTCAACGACTACGGCATCGCGCGGATGGGTCAGGCGCTGTACGCGAGGACCGGCGAGAAGCGCTACAAGGAGGAGTCGGCGTACTTCCTCAACCGGGCCCAGGACTATGTGAACCTCTTCGACAAGAAGGCGGGCTTCTTCCAGGGCCGGGACGCCGACGGCAAGTGGCGTGTGGAGTCGTCGAGTTACGACCCGCGGGTGTGGGGCTACGACTACACCGAGACCAATGGCTGGGGTTACGCCTTCACCGCCCCGCAGGACAGCCGGGGCCTCGCCAACCTGTACGGCGGCCGCTCCGGGCTCGCCGAGAAGCTGGACCAGTACTTCACGACGCCCGAGACGGCCTCGCCGGACTTCGTCGGCTCCTACGGCGGTGTCATCCACGAGATGACGGAGGCACGGGACGTCCGGATGGGCATGTACGGCCACTCCAACCAGGTCGCCCACCACGTCAACTACATGTACGACGCGGCCGGCCAGCCCTGGAAGACGCAGCAGAACGTCCGCGAGGTGCTGTCGCGGCTGTACGTCGGCAGCGAGATCGGGCAGGGCTACCACGGGGACGAGGACAACGGCGAGCAGTCGGCCTGGTACCTGTTCTCGGCGCTGGGCTTCTACCCGCTGGTGATGGGCAGCGGCGACTACGCCGTCGGCTCACCGCTGTTCACCAAGGCCACGGTCCATCTGGAGAACGGCCGGGACCTGGTGGTCAGGGCGCCGAAGAACAGCGCGCGGAACGTGTACGTGCAGGGCCTGAGGGTCAACGGGAAGCCCTGGAGGTCCACTTCGCTCCCCCACGCGGTCCTGTCCAAGGGTGCCGTCCTGGACTTCGACATGGGTCCGCGGCCGTCCAAGTGGGGCACCGGGAAGGACGCTGCTCCGGTGTCGATCACCCAGGACGACGAGGTGCCGACGCCACGTGCGGACGTGCTCGCCGGGGACGGGGCGCTGTTCGACAACACGTCGGCCACGGACGCGACCGTGACCTCCGTGGACCTTCCGGTGTCCGGTGCGGTCAGGGGGGTCCAGTACACGGTGACCTCGTCGTCGGACCACACGAGGGCCCCGACCGGCTGGTCGCTCCAGGGCTCGGACGACGGGACCGAGTGGAAGACCCTCGACCAGCGGTCCGGTGAGTCCTTCGCATGGGACCGGCAGACACGGGCGTTCTCCGTGAGGTCTGCGGGTACGTACGGGAAGTACCGTCTCGTGTTCGACGGCGAGGCGGTGGTCTCGGAAGTCGAACTGCTCGCCTGAGCAGGAGCGTTGGGGGTCTCATGCAGGGTGTCGATCCGGCCTGGCTGCCGGACGGGGCGTTCCGGCCGATCGGCACCCGGCGGACCGTGATCCGTGGTTCGGGTCCGCTGGTGGACACCGTCCACGGTGAGGTGGCGGCGGCCTGCGAGCGGTTCGGCGGGAGTGTCTCGCGTGAACCCGGGCCCTGCGACCTGGTGTTGGAGCTGAACGACGAGGACGGCTCCGAGGGGTTCGGGTACGGACGCCGTGACGGCTGTACGACCGTCACGGCGTCCGGCGCGCGCGGGTTGCTGTACGGGTTCTTCCACGTCGTACGCCTCGGGGAGGCGGCCTTCCTCGACGAGGCTCAACCCGTCGTCCATGAGCCGCGGTTGGCGCTGCGGATGCTGGACCACTGGGACAACGTGGCCGTGCACCCGGTCATGGGCCAGGTGGAGCGCGGATACGCCGGCGGGTCGCTGTTCTGGGAGGACGGGCGGGCGCGCGGGGACCTGGACAGGGTGCGGGCGTACGGCAGACTGCTCGCGGCCTGCGGGATCAACGCCGTGGCCGTCAACAACGTCAACGTGCACGCGGCGGAGGCGCGGCTGCTGACCGACCGGATCCGTGAAGTGGCCGACATCGCGGGCGCGTTGCGGCCGTACGGGGTACGTGTCCATCTGTCGGTGACCTTCGCCGCGCCGATGGTCCTTGGCGGTCTGCCGACGGCCGATCCGCTCGACCCGGGCGTGTCGGCGTGGTGGGCCGCGGCTGCCTCCCGGGTGTACGCGCTGATCCCCGACTTCGGGGGGTTCGTGGTGAAGGCCGATTCGGAGGGACAGCCGGGCCCGTTCGCGTACGGGCGCACGCATGCCGACGGCGCCAACACGCTGGCCGCCGCCGTGGAACCGTACGGCGGCACGGTCCACTGGCGGGCCTTCGTCTACGACCACCGTCAGGACTGGCGGGACCGCTCGACCGACCGGGCGCGGGCCGCGTACGACCATTTCGTGCCGCTGGACGGGCAGTTCGCCGACAACGCCGTCCTCCAGGTCAAGCACGGGCCGATGGACTTCCAGGTGCGCGAGCCGGTCTCCCCGCTGATCGGGGCGATGCCGGGCACGCGGCTGGCGGTGGAGCTCCAGGCGACCCAGGAGTACACCGGGCAGCAGCGGCATGTGTGCTGGCTGGGGCCGATGTGGAGCGAGGTGCTGCGCTTCGGCATCGACGGGGAGTCCACGGTCGGTGAGCTGGCGCGCGGTGGGCTCGTCGCCGTGTCCAACGTCGGGGACGACCCGTTCTGGACCGGGCATCCGCTGGCCCAGGCGAACCTGTACACGTTCGGGCGGCTGGCCTGGGAGCCTAGCGGCGATCCGCATCGGTTCCTCGACGAATGGATCCGGCTCACCTTCGGGAGCGCCCCCGGGCTCGCGGCGGGGCTGCGCTCGATCCTGGACGGTTCGTGGCGGACGTACGAGAAGTACACCGCTCCCCTCGGTGTCGGGTTCATGGTCCAGCCGGGGCACCACTACGGGCCGAGCGTCGACGGCTACGAGTACAGCCCGTGGGGCACCTACCACTTCGCCGACCGGGACGGTGTCGGGGTCGACCGGAGCGTGGCGGGCGGGACCGGGTACGCGGGGCAGTACGCCAAGCCCTGGGCCGAGGTGTACGAGTCTGTGGAGACCTGCCCGGACGAGCTGCTGCTGTTCTTCCACCATGTGTCGTACGGACACACGCTGCACAGCGGTAAGAGAGTGATCCAGCACATCTACGACACGCACTTCGCGGGTGTGGCGGAGGTGGAGGCGGCCCGGGAGGTGTGGGCCTCGCTGGCGGGCCTCGTGGACCCGGCGCGTCACGCGCGGGTGGCGGAGCGGTTCGAGGAGCAGCTCCGGAGTGCCCGCGAGTGGCGGGATCAGGTCAACAGCTACTTCTTCCGCAAGTCCGGGGTGCCAGACGAGCGGGGGCGGACCATCTTCTGAAGCCGCCTATGGAAGGCGCAGGACCGCGACACCCCGCGGGTCGAGGGCGAAAGGAGCCCCGGCCTCCACCTGTTTGCCGGTGAGCAGGTCGGTGGCTGCCCCGTGAGCACTCAACCTGGCTGGTTCCGCCGTGTGGTTGAGAAGGAAGAGCAGGCGGGTGCCGTCGGGGGCTGTTCGGGTGGCCGCCTCCAGACCCTCGTGGTCGGCGTACGGGCCGATGAGGTCGTGGCGCGACAGGACGCGGCGTACCACCTGGTCCACGCCGGGCTGGTCGAGAGCCGTGGCGACGTACCAGCCCTGGCCCTGCCCGTATTGGTTGCGGGTGACGGCGGGGGTCCCCGCATAGAAGTCGGAGCCATAGGTGGCGATCGTCTCGGCGCCCCGGAGGCGCACGATCTCGAAGACGAGCCGCCCCTCCGAGGCCAGTTCGGGAACGGGCTGGGCGAAGTCCGCCTGGCGGGAGTCCCATTCGTCGATCCGGATGCCCATCAGGGGCGCGAGGGGGCCGGGAACATCGGCGAGGAAAGCCCGGTCGTGTTCGTCGACGCGGCCGGAGAGGAAGGTGGCGAGGACCGTGCCGCCGCGTTCCGCCACCGCTTCGAGGCGGGTGGCGAGGTCGCCCTTGACCATGTGCAGGGCGGGGGCGAGGACCACGTCGTACGGGGTGAGGTCGGCGGTGTGCGGGACGACGTCCACGTCGGCGCCTGCCTCGCGGGCGGCCCGGTAGTAGGCGTGGACCACCTCCTGGTACCTGACCAGCCGGGAGGGACCGTCGGAGATCTCCAGGGCCCACCAGCTGTCCCAGTCGAAGAGCAGGGCGGTGCGGGCCGGGGTGCGGGCCCCGAGGGAGGCGTCGCCGAGCTGCTCCAACTCACCGCCCAGCGTGGCCACTTCGCGGAACACCCGGGTGTCGTCGCGGCCCGCGTGGCCGATGACCGCTCCGTGGTACTTCTCGCAGGCTCCCCGGGAGGCGCGCAGCTGGAAGTAGAGGGCCGCGTCGGCGCCGTGGGCGATCGCCTGGAAGGTGGCCAGGCGCAGCTCTCCCGGTCTGCGCAAGGGGTTGACGTCACGGCAGGCCGTCGTGGACGGGGTCTGCTCCATCAGCCAGAAGGGGGCGCCGTCCTTGAGGCCGCGCATCAGGTCGTGGGCCAGGGCGGTCCAGGTCGGCGGGGCGTCCAGGGGCGGGTAGCTGTCCCAGGACGCGAAGTCGAGGTGCGGTGCCCAGCGGTGGTAGTCGAGGGGGCGAAACATGCCCATGAAGTTGGTCGTGACGGGGGTGACCTGATCATGGGCGCGGATCACCTCCTTCTCGGCGAGGAAACAGCCGAGCAGCGCGTCGGTGGTGAAGCGGAAGTAGTCGAGCGTGATGCCCTGAAAGGCGGTGTGGTCGGGGCCCCGCCAGTGTTCGGTGAGGGCGCTGGGCGGCTCGATCTGGGCGAAGTCGGTGTAGCGGTGCGACCAGAACGTCGTCCACCAGGCGTCGTTGAGGGCGTCGAGGGTGACGTACCGGTCCCGCAGCCAGTCCCGGAAGGCGTCGGCGCACAGGTCGCAGTAACAGACGCCGCCGTACTCGTTGTTGATGTGCCAGGCGAGCAGCGCCGGGTGGTCGGCGTACCGTTCGGCGAGTCGTGCCGCCATCTCCGTGGCGAGTCGGCGGTACACCGGTGAACTGGGGCAGAAGTTGTGGCGCTGTCCGTAGCGGTGCCGACGGCCCTCGAAGTCGGTGCGGTTGACCTCGGGGTACGTGTGCGCGAGCCAGGGCGGCAGGGCGGCCGTACCGGTGGCCAGACAGACCTGTCGGCCCTCGGCCGCCGCCCGGTCCAGGATGCCGTCGAGGACCGTGAAGTCGTAGGTGTCCTCGGCGGGTTGGGTGAGCGACCAGGAGAAGACTCCGACGGTGAGGGTGTCGATGCCGGCCCGGGTGAACAGCCGGTGGTCCGCGTCCCGGACCTCCTCGGGCCACTGCTCGGGGTTGTAGTCGCCGCCGTAGGGGATCTTGGAGCTCGACGGGGTCATTCGGTGAAGTCCTCCTGGGTCTCGGCGATCACCTGACGGCTGCTGTGCAGCAGGGACAGCAGCAGCGGGGCCGCGAGCAGGGCGGGCAGGGCCTCGGTCAGCACGGCGGTCCCGGCGGCCGTCAGGACGAGCAGCGAGGCGGCGCCGAGGGTGGCGCGGCCGTGCCGGAACAGGAAGTAGCCGGCGAGACGTGCGGTGTCCCTGGCCCGGAAGGCGAACAGGGCGGTGAGGACGAGCGCGTGCGCGCCCCACAGGAGGGAGCCGACGCCGATCGCCGCGAGCAGCACCGCCCACCAGCCGGGCAGTCCGGTGGCGGTGAAGTGGGTCAGCGTGAACGCGATGACCGTGAGCCAGGCCAGCAGGGGCGCCCACAGCTTCAGAGCGGGGACGGCGTTGAGCCGCCAGCCGCGCCGGTAGGAACGGGCCGGGTGGAGGTCGGCGAGGTCGCGGTCGCGGTGGTGGAGGGCGTACAGGGCGGCGGCCGTGGCGGGGCCGAGGGGCAGCAGGCATACGGCGGCCAAGGGGAGGTTGGCGGGGGCGGGGCCCAGCAGCAGAAGTCCCGCCAGGCCCGGGGAGGCGGCGACGAGGAGCAGGGCCTCGACGGTGACGAGGGTGTGGATGAGGGCTGCGGCACGGGAGAGGGAGCCCTGGCCGAAGGAGGTGCCGGCGGAGGCGGCGGGGGGTTCATGGTCTCCCTGCGGTCGTCGCCCTGCGGATCGGCCGGGTGGGGCGGTGTCGGGTCGGTCGGTGGCCGGGGTGACGTGGGCCCCGGCCCGGGTGCGGCCGGCTGTCGCCCGCACCCGGCTGTCCCGGCTCACCCCGTTCACTGCGGCTCCCTGCCCAGCAGTCGGCGTTCGTCCCACCACTCCGGTGCCTCGTCCACGACCGGACTCACCTCCACGAGGGTGATCTCGTGGCGGGCCAGTGTCAGGTCCAGTTCGGCGCGGTCGTCCTCGACCGGCAGCCGCAGGTGCTGTCGGCCCGGCTCGGCGGCCTCGTGGAGTACGTCGAGCTGGTGCCGGCCGGGTGAGCGCGGGCTGCCCATCCGCTGCCAGGCCGTGCGGGCGTTGCCGTGCTCCTCGTCGACCACGGACCGCCGTACGAACGCCTCCCTTGCCCCCCGCACCGGCACCGACAGGCGCAGCCGGTGCCGCTCGGGCCCCGGGGTCTGACCGCTCGCGTCGACCGGCGCCCAGGCGAGGACGGTCACCCGGCCGTCGGGGTGCCGGGTGACCAGGTGGTCGGCGCCCCGGGTGAGCAGGTCGGGGCCCATGCGGGCCATGAAGGAGTAGAGGTGGTACGCCGGTTTCCTGATCTGCCGGTGGGTGAGCAGGCCGAAGCCGCCGTGGAAGATCGCCGTGGGAGGCCCCTCCTCCTCGAACATGTCGCTGAAGGTCCAGTACGAGAAGGAGTCGACGTGGTCGCCGCCGCGGGCGAGGACCGGCGCCAGGTACGCGGCGTGGAAGGCGGTGTCGTGGACCGGGTTGTCGGGGCGGTAGGAGGAGTTGAACTCCGTGATGTGGACGGGGAGTCCGGCGAGCCGGGTGCCCTTCAGCCGCTCGCGGGGCGTGGCGAACTGGTCCAGGAGGTCCTCGGCGGGTGCCAGGATCTGATGGGCGCCGAAGGGGACGTGCTGGGCGGGGCCCGAGGTGTAGGCGTGCTTCGACACGAAGTCGACCGGGACGTCGCGTTCTGCGGCGAACTCGGCGAAGCGGTCCAGCCACTCGTCGGAGGCCGGTGAGATCGCGGGGCCGCCCACCTGGAGATCCGCGTCCACCTCCTTCACCGCGCCCGCCGTCACCTCGTAGAGCCGGTGGTACGCCTTCTCGTCCGCGCCCTCCCAGAAGTCGCGCAGGTTGGGCTCGTTCCACACCTCGATGGGCCAGGTGCGCACCTCGGCGAGGCCGTACCGGTCGACCAGGTGCCTGAGGGTCGCCCGGACCAGGTCTGCCCACTCCCCCATGTCCCGGGGCGGGGTCACGTTTGCCCGCCACCAGAACACCGTCTGCTTCCCCGACGCCAACTCCGAGGGCATGAAGCCGAGTTCGATGAAGGGCCGGATGCCGAGCTCCAGACATGCGTCGACGACCTGGTCGACGTAGGTGAATGAGTGGCGGACACCTCGGATGCCCTCGGGCCACTCGTACGGCCGGTACACTCCCATGCCGTCGCTCAGCAGGCCGTGCCCTCGGATGTACCGGAAGCCGATCTCGCGCTGGAGCAGCTTCAGGGAGTCCTGGTAGTCGCGGCGAAGGGCGAGTTCGATCCTCCCGGTGCCGACGCAGTGGCGCCAGGCGTCGGAGAAGGGGCCGGAGGGCTCGGCGGGGACGCGGTGGATCACCCGTTCTCCTTCTTGAACCGCTCGTACGCCTTGTTGTGCAGGTCGATGAGTTGCTGCATGTTCTTCGCCTTCAGCTCGGACACGTACGCGTCCCATTCGGACATCGGCCGCTTGCCGAGCACGAACTGGAGGGTGTTCTGGATGGCGTGGTCCTTGAGCGGTGTGTCCCAGAGGGTCGCCTGCTCCTGCTCGAAGGACTGCAGGGGGTGGGCCGGGTCGACGGGGAGTTCCTTGCGCTGGGACATGACGTCCTGGAACTTCTTCTCGTCCGGGCCGAAGTTGGAGGACACCAGCTCCCAGCTGCCGCCGTAGGTGAACACGCCGTTGAAGAAGCCGAAGTCCTTCTGGAGGTCCTTGGGGGCGTCGGGGTCGGAGCCCATGAGGGAAATCCCGGGCTTCAGCGTGTACTTGCCGCCGGTCTCGGTGTAAGTGACGCCTTCCACGCCCCACTTGCAGAACTTCTGGCCCTCGTCGGAGTACCAGAGCCAGTCCACGAACTGCATCATCGCGACGAAGTCGGCGCTCTTGAGGGCCTTGCTGGAGATCATGACGCCGTTCTCCAGCCGGACGCCGCTCAGCAGGATCGGTCCCGCCGGGCCGAGTGGCACCGGGACCATCTCGATCTTCGAGCCCTTGACCTGCTTGTCCAGGTTGTAGCGGTAGTTCTGCACCAGCTCCTGGGGATTGGCGCTGATCACGTAGGACTTCTCGGCCAGCAGCTTCTGCACGGCCTGGTCGTCCTGCTGGGTGAAGCTCTCGGGGTCCAGGAGCTTCTCGGCGACGATCTTTCTCAGGTACTCGATCATCTGCCGGTAGGCGTCCTGGGTCGCGGTGAAGACGAACTTCCGCGCCTTGGTGTCGAAGCTGATGTTGTCGTACGCCCAGCCGGCCTTCACCCCGTAGGCCTGGCCGAGATACTGGAACAACGCCCCGCACGGGAAGGGGGTGTTGGTGCTCCAGCGGTCCGTCCAGGGGTATTTGTCCGGGTACTGCGCCTTGAGTGCCTTGAGGACGTCGTACACCTCGTCCCATGTCGTGGGCAGGGCCAGTCCGTGCCGGTCGAGGATGTCCGTGCGGAAGGACAGCGAGTAGCCGGACTTCGGCTTCTCGTGCAGGCCGGGCAGCAGGTAGTACTTGCCGTCGGACTGGCGGATGGAGTCGAGTTCGGGCTCGAGCTTCCACTTCTTCACCTTGTCCCGGAAGTTGGGCATGAGGTCGACGTACTCGCTGACCGGGAGGATCGCGCCGGAGGACACGAAGGCGACCTCGCCGGGGTGGTACGTCTTCGGGATGATGAACGGGGCGTCGCCCGCGCCGATGAGGACGCTGCGCTTCTTCTCGTAGTCGGCCAGCGGGACGTCGAGGGGCTTGATGGTGACCCCGGTGCGCTTGGTGACCTCCTTCCAGAACAGCCAGTTGTTCTTGAGGGGGTAGACCGGGTTGTCGTTGTGCAGCATGGAGAAGGACAGCGCCTTGCCGGCCTTGAACTGCTGACCGGCCTGGTACTCCTTCATCGCGCCGTTCCGCTTCTTGGAGAGGTCCTTGGAGTCGCCTCCGTCGTCGCCGCTGCCGCAGCCGGTGAGGGTGGCCAGGCCGATGAATCCCGCGGCGGCCAGGATCTGACGTCGTGACAGCTGTCCTGCGTTCTCCACGGATACTCCCTTGTTCCGTAAGTGAAATGACGGGCTGTCAGCCCTTGACCGCGCCGAGCATCACGCCCGAGACGAAGAAGCGCTGGACGAACGGGTACACGCAGATGATCGGCAGCGCGGTGAGCACGATCGTGACGGCCTGGATGCTCGCGCCGACCTGGCTGAGCTCCGCCGTGCCGGCGCCCGCGTTGCCGCCGCCGGTGGCACCCGCGATGAGGTTGCGCAGATAGACGGTGACCGGCATGAGATCGGAGTGGTCCATGTAGAGGAACGCGCTGAACCAGGAGTTCCAGAAGGACACCGTGTAGAAGAGCACCATGGTCGCGACGACCGCCTTGGACAGCGGCAGCACGACCCTGAAGAGAATGCCGTACGTGCTCAGTCCGTCGATCTGCGCGGCCTCCTCCAGCTCGGTCGGCAGGCTCTCGAAGAAGGCCTTCATCACCAGCAGGTTGAAGACGCTGATCGCGTTGGGCAGCGCGATCGCCCAGACGCTGTTCTTCAGTCCGAGCTCGGTGACCAGGATGTAGTTCGGGATCAGGCCGCCGGTGAAGAACATCGTGAACACGGCGATGCCGACCAGCACCCCGCGCCCCTTGAGGTTCTTCTTCGACAGGACGTAGGCGTAACAGGTCGTCAGAACCATCGCCACGGCGGTCGACACGACCGTGTAGAAGACGGTGTTGCCGTAGTTCCGCCAGAACATCGAGTCCTGGAAGACGATCCGGTACGTGGTGAGGTTGAACCCCTTGGGCCACAGGGTCACTTCACCGGCCCGGATCTGCCGTTCGCCGCTGAAGGAGCGAGCGACGATGTTGGCGAAGGGGTACAGGGTCACCAGCACGACGAAGGTGAGGACCACCCCGTTGACGCCCTGGAAGACCCGGTAGGAGCGGCTCGGCTTCACCACAGGCTGGTCCCCACTGTGCGGCGCGAGAGCGTGTTGGCGGTCGTGATCAGGACCAGGCCGATGATCGCCTCGAACAGGCCGATCGCGGCCGCGTAACTGAAGCTGTTGGACTCGACACCGGCCCGGTAGACGTAGGTCGAGATCACGTCGGCGGTCGGGTAGGTCAGCGGGTTGTACAGCAGCAGGACCTTCTCGAAGCCGACCGCCATGAACGTGCCGACGTTGAGGATCAGCAGCGTGACCATGGTGGGACGGATGCCGGGCAGAGTGACGTGCCAGATCTGCCGCCAGCGGTTGGCACCGTCGATGCGCGCGGCCTCGTACAGGTCCTCGTCGATGGTGGTGAGCGCGGCGAGGTAGAGGATCGTGCCCCAGCCGGCGGTCTGCCAGATCTCCGAGCCGACGTAGATCGTGCGGAACCAGTCGGGTTCCTGGATGAAGCGGATCTCGTCGTGGCCGAACCAGCCGAGGGCGTGGTTGACCGGCCCGTCGGTGGCCAGCATCTGCATCGTGAGGCCCGCGACGATCACGATCGACAGGAAGTGCGGGAGGTAGGACACCGACTGCACGAACCGCTTCAGGGAGCGCCGGCGCACCTCGTTGAGCAGGAGGGCGAGCACGATCGGGATGGGAAAGCAGAACACCAGCGTGAGCCCGCCGAGCCACAGGGTGTTGCGGAACACCTGCCAGAAGGTCGGGTCGCTGAGGAACATACGCACATAGCGCAGGCCCACCCAGTCCTCGCCGAACATCGAGCCGCCGGGCTCGAAGCGCCGGAACGCGATCACGTTGCCGATCATCGGCAGATAGCGGAACACCAGGAAGAACAGCAGCGGCAGGACCACCAGCGAGTACAGCTGCCAGTCACGACGCAGGGCCCGGCGCCAGCCGCCACGCGGCGCGGGGCGGGCGACGGCCCCGGGCAGGTCCTCGACGCTGGGTGGTGGAGAGGCCGACTTGACGGATGTGCTCATGCTCGGTCCTCTCAGAAGGAGGCATGGAACCGAAACTTTCGAGCTCTTACCGGTAACTTCGCGGCAACTTAGAGGGCCGGAGAAAGCGCTGTCAATGGGGCGGGCGAGAGATGGCTGGGGCAGGAGTGGGGTAGAACAGGCAAAGCCAAGTCCCGTTGCCCTCCGCAAGTTTCACTACTTGGACCGACTCATGCGAGGTGCCCTGTGCCTGCGTTCGACCTGCCCGCCGCGGAGCTGGAGCACTACCGTCCCGATGTCCAGGAACCCCCGGATTTCGACGAGTTCTGGCGTGACACCCTGAAAGAGGCGACACAGACGGACGTGTTGGTGTCGATGCGCCGGGTGGAGAGCGGACTGCGACTGACCGAGACCTGGGACGTCACCTTCCGGGGCTTCGCCGGCGACCCGGTTCGCGCCTGGTACAGCAGACCCGCCGGGGTGCGCGAGCCACTGCCCGCGGTCGTCGAGTACGCCGGCTACGGCCGCGGCCGCGGCCTTCCGCACGAGCGGCTGACCTGGGTGAACGCCGGGTACGCACATCTGCTGATGGACAACCGCGGCCAGGGCGACCAGTACGGCAACGGCGGCGCGACCCCCGACCCGCACGCCTCGGCACCGGGCGGCCCGGGTCCCGCGGCACGGGGACTGCTCGACCCCCGCACCTACCACTACCGTCGGCTGATCACGGACGCGGTGCGTGCGGTGACGGCGGTGCGGGCGCTGCCCGAGGTGGACGGGGGGCGGGTCGCGGCCGTCGGCAACAGCCAGGGCGGCGGGCTGGCGCTGGCGGTCGCGGGACTGGTGCCGGATCTGGCGGCGGTCCTGGTCACCGCGCCCTTCCTGTGCGGCATCCGGCGCGCTCTGGAGCTCACCGACGCGAGTCCGTACGGCGAGATCAGCTCGTATCTCTCCGTGCACCGGGGTGTGGAGGAGGCCGCGTATCGCACGCTCGCGTACGTGGAGGGCGTCTCCTTCGCGCGGCGCGCCGCGGCCCCGGCCCATTTCGGGACCGGTCTGCGCGACACGGTGTGCCCGCCGAGCGGGGCGTACGCGGCCTTCAACCGCTACGGTGAGCTGACCGGCGTGGACCCCCGCAAGGAGATCCACGCCTATCCGTACAACGGTCACGAGGGGGGCGACGCTGTGCACGTGCGGCGCCAACTCGACTGGCTGGACGGGGTGTTGGGGCGGGGGTCAGTCAGCTCACAGCCAGGGTGAACACGTGAAGGTCCGTGTTCTGCGGCAGCTTCACACTCGCGATCCGCTTGCCCTCCGGTGCGGTGAACGGCTTGGTGGCGAAGACATACGTGGCCACCGGGTCCCGGTCCGCGCCCGCCACGTTGCGGTAGGCGGTGTGGGCGACGACCTCGTTGCCGTACTGGACGGTGCCGCCGCCTCCCCCGACGGTCCAGTCGGTGAAGGCGAGTTCGACCGTATCGGTGCTGCCGTCGGTGTAGGTGAGGGTGGCCTGGGACTGCTGATTGCCGTTGACCGCACTGCCGACGAAGGACAACTGGCGCACCGGTTCATTCAGTTGGAGGTTCTGGCCGGTCGCCGTAGCGTTGTCGGGACGGCCGCTCGGCGAGTTCGGCCAGGTGAAGGACAGGCCGTCGACCGTGCCCTGCCCGCCCGGGGTGAGACCGGCCGCGTTCAGCGCCTGGCGGGAGTAGCTCCAGCCGCCGCCGTCGTAGTCGGCCTCGTCGTGGTCACCCGAGTCGTCCGAGATCCCGCTGTTGTCGTACGCGGCGAGGAGGGTGCCGGGTGCGGCGACCGTGAGCGACACGGGCTGTTCGTACGCGGTGCCGTCCGAGGTGACGGCGATCGTGACGTCGTAGAAGCCCTGCGTGGTGCCCTCGGTGGTACTCAGGGTGATCTCCTGAAAGCCGTCCGCCACCGTGCCCTCGGCGGGGCTCGCCGTGATGCCTTGCGGTGTCTCCACGCGGAAGCGGACCTCGGGGCCGGTGCCGTCGCCGCTCAGCGACAGCGCGCGGACACTGGTCTTCGTGCTGCCGCCCGGCGCGACCGTCGCCGCGGTCGGGCCGACACCGATCTGGTACGGCTGCTCGCCCGCGCGGAAGGACGGCGGGGCCGCGTCCGCTCCCCAGGCCGGGGCAGGCTCGGTGGAGAGGGTGTAGTCCAGCCGACCGCCGTCCCGCACGAAGGAGGCGGGAAGCCAAGGTGCCTGACTCGTACGGCCGTTGACCTTCAGGGAGTGGACGTACGGGGCGTCGGCGGCCGCTCCCTGCGCGCGCACGGAGATGTCGTTGCCGAAGGGGCGGTCGATCTCGATGCGCGGGAACAGCGGTGAGGCGAGGACCAGTTCGGACCGGGACGGCACCTGGGGGTACATGCCGAGCGCGGAGAAGACGTACCAGGCCGACATGGCGCCGAGGTCGTCGTTGCCGGGGATGCCGCCCGGCTCGGTCGACCAGAGCTGTCGCATCGCGGCGCGGACGGTCTCCTGGGTCTTGTGGGGCGCGCCCGCGTAGGCGTACAGGTAGGGGACGTTGATCGAGGGTTCGTTGTCCAGCTCGGACTTCTCACCGCCGTTGCCGGTGAAGGCACAGTCGCCGTTGTCGTCGTGGAAGAAGGAGTCGAGCCGGTCGAGGGCCTTGTCGCGGCCACCCATCGCGGCGAACAGGCCCGCCGGGTCATGCTGGACCATCCACGTGTACTGGGCCGCCGTCCCCTCGACGAACCCGTTGCCGGTGGCCGGGGTGAAGCCGGTGACCCAACTGCCGTCCGCCTTGCGGTTGGCGATGTACCCGCCGCTCGGGTCGGCGGCGATGTCGAAGGTGTTCTGCCACCACTGGGATCTCTGGGTGAAGGCCGCCTCCGTGTCCTTCTCCCCCGCCGCACGGGCGAGTTGGGAGAGCGCGAAGTCGGCGCCGGACATCTCCAGGGTCTCGGCGGCACCGCCCCAGGCGTTGGAGACGGACGGCATGTAGTGCAGCTTCAGGTACTTGTCGAGGGAGGGCCGTTGACCGACGGACAGCACGGGCTTCCCCGCCGACGACAGGTCCCCTTCCGTGGGGACCGTGGCCGCCCGGACGAGCGAGTCCAGTGCGCCGCGCAGGTCGAAGCCGGTGCCCCCGAAGGCCCGGATGCCGGCCAGGGCGATGGGTGAGGGGTCGCCGTTCATGACGTGGGTGCCGCTCGCGCCGTGCAGCCAGCGGTCCCAGACACCGCCGTTCTGCCGGGCCAGTTCATGCAGGGACTGCGCCACGTCCGAGCCGGTGCGCGCGTCGAGCAGGGTCAGCAGCTGCACCTGGCCGCGGTAGACGTCCCAGCCGGAGAAGGTGCCGTACTGGGCCCGGTGACCGCGGGCGACACGGTGCACCTCGTCGTCGCTCCCCCGGTATCTGCCGTCGGCGTCGCTGATGACGTTGGGGTGGAGGAGCGCGTGGTAGAGCGCGGTGTAGAAGGTGGTGCGTTCGTCCTCGGTGCCGCCGCCGACGCGGATTGCCCGCAGCCGGTCACGCCAGGCGCGGCGGGCAGCGTCGCACACCGCGTCGAAGGAGCGCCGGGGCGGGTTCTCTACGGCGAGGTTGGCCTCCGCGCCCGCCCGGCTGACGTACGAGATCCCGATCCTGACGCCCACCTGCTCGGTGCCGGGCGCGAACTGGACGTATCCGCCCGCCCCCTTGCCCGCGACGGGCCGCCCGCCCTGGGAGAAACCGCCCGTGCCGCCGGAGGCCTTCACGGACCCGGGGGCGAGCTTGTCGTCCTGCCAGGTGCCGGTGGCGGCGAAAGGACGGTCGAAGTGGGCGGTGAAGTGGAGGGTGTAGTAGGCGCGTCGGCCCTCCGGGTCGAGGTAGCCGCAGAAGTTGCCGGAGGTGACCGAGCCGGAGACCGTCCGGGTCGCCGGGTCGATCTCGACCGTCGAATCGGCCGACCCCACCTCGGAGTTGGCGGTCCGGAACAGCAGCGAGGCGGGCTTGTCGGCCGGGTAGGTGAAGCGGGCCGAGCCGGTGCGGGCGGCGGCGGCGAGGTCGGCGGTGACGCCGGAGGCAAGGCTCACCTTGTAGTGGCCGGGCTCCGCGGTCTCGTCGGCGTGGCTGAAGTCGGCCGCGTACACCGCGTCCTTGGTGTCGCTCGCGGGCGACGAGGTGACCTCGCCGGCGAACGGGAGGAGCGGGATGTCACCGCTGCCGCCCGCGCAGCCCGTACCGGACATGTGGGTGAGGCTGAAGCCACGGACGCGGGTGGCGCCGTACAGGTAACCACCGGGGGCGGCGGTGCGGGTGGCGTCGCCGCGGGTGTTCTCGGGGCTGAAGGAGAACATGCCGAACGGGGTGACGGCGCCGGGGAAGACGTTGCCGCCGTTCTCCGTGCCGATGAGCGGGTTCACGTAGGCGGTCGGGTCGTCGACGAGGCCGGGTGGCGCGGCGGGGGCCGCGAGGGCGGGGGTGGCGCCGGTGGCCGCGAGAACGGCAGCCAGCAGCAAGGACGTAGGACGGAAACGCATGACGCGGCCCCTCCTCCTTCGGACGGGTCGCGCACCACAGGTCGCACAAGCCGCAGGGACAGTAACGTGCGCCACGGGTATCACGGAAGGGTGCGTACGGCGGACGGGGCGCGCGAGGGCGTCGCCCGGCCGGTCCAGCCATTTCCCCCAACTGATTTGACATCGTTGTCCGTTGGCGCGGTAGAGTCATGTATAGCCACTCGACAACGTTGTCGCGCGTCGCGTCGTCACAAGCCATGCACCATCCGTGCCGGCCCTCACCCCCCGTCGTGCCGGCACGGCTCGCGGACCCGGTGGCGCACAGCCCCACCGGGTCCGCCCTGAGCGATTGGTTCGAGCGCGGCCTGACGGTAAGTCAGCCAACCCGACAGGGAAGCGTCGTGGCCGTGTCTCCTCCGGCGCCGGTGACGACGTATCCGAAGGTCGTGCTCTGCCCCGGACTGAGCGAGCCGTTCCAGTTGGCGTTGTGGACCATCACGTCCTGGCCGGTGTAGGTGGCGTTGCCGTTCCAGAGACTGTCGACCTTCTGTCCGGCCGGCAGGCTCCAGTCGACCATCCAGCCCAGCATCGGGACGTCGCCGGAGTTGGTGACGGTCACCTCGGACTGGTAGCCGCCGTTCCAACTGCCCGTGGTCTTACGGGTGGCCGTGCAGGTGCCGGGCACCGGTTCGGTCGGGTTGCCCGGCTCGTGGATGCCGGTGACCTCGCCGTTGCCGCCGTCGAAGACGACGTCGGAGCAGGAGTAGAAGGTCTCCGCGCTGTCCGAACGCTGCCAGACCATGTAGATGATGTGGCGGCCGGACTTGTTCGCCGGAAGCTGTCCGGTCCAGGAGTAGTTGGCCTCGACCGTGCCCGGGCTGCCGTTGAGCGGCGGGTGGTCGACGCTGAGGAACGGCTGGGACTCCATGTCGTCCCAGGTGAGTGTTTTCTTCGGGTCGAAGCCGTCCTTGGTGACGTAGACGTAGAACCAACCCGGGTGCGCGGCCCAGGCGTTGTAGGAGAAGTCGACCGTCTTGCCGGCGGTGAGGTGGGTGAGGGGCCAGTCGTCGCGGGCGGCGTTGAAGCCGGTGAAGTTGGTGTTGCCGCCGCTGCACAACTGGCCGTCCGGGACGAAACCGCGGGTGCGTCCGGCGCCGTCCGAGCGGAGCACGGAGAACCAGTTGTAGAAGGGGGTGGTGCCGCTGACCGCCTGCGCGTTCTTGCAGGCCGGGTTGATCGGTTTGATCTCACCGGTGTCCGTGAGCCCGTCCTGCCAGCACAGGAAGGTACGGCTGGCGGGCTTCATCGGGGTGCCATGGGCCTCGGCGCTGCCGCCCGCCGTGAGGACGAGGCTGAGGGCGGGGATGGTGGCGAGCAGGGAGACGAGGACCAGGAAGAGGGCTCTGGGGCGAGTGACCCTCGATAACTTTGTCAGGATCATGACAATCCAGTCCGTTCCTTGGGGTACGGGCCGTGCGGGGTGTGTGTGGTTGCCGCGAGGTGGGAGCTTCATGCGGGCGGGTTCCGGTCCGTCCGTATGGGAGCGCTCCCACCTCACGTGTTGCGGAAGGTAGCGCGAAGTGGGGCGACTGTAAACAGGTGGCGGGGGTTGGGGGGTGGGGATTGCGGGTGGGTGGGGGGTCTGGGTTGGGCGGTGGGGGGTCTGGGTGGGGCGGTGGGGGGTCTGGGTGGGGCGGTGGGGGGTCTGGGTGGGGGCTGCGTGGTTGGTTGCGTGGATGTGCGGGGGTGGGGTGTCTGGGGGTCTCAGCCGTGTGGGCGTGGCGGGGGCGTCGGGGAGTCGGGGCGAAGCGTCATACCGGGTGGGCAGTTGGGAGGCGGTGCGGACTGTCTCACCGGGTGGGCCGTCGGGAGGCGGAGCGAAGGGGCGCACCGGGTGGGCGTCTCGGGGTTTGTCGAACGGCCACACCGGCCGGTTGCCTGGAGGTCTCAGTCGCGGGGTCATGGCGGGGCATCTGGGGGTGGGTCGAGCGGTCACACCGGGTGGGCGGTCTTCGAATCCCGCCGAGCAGCCACACCACGTGGACCGTCCGGGAATCCCGCCGACCAGCCACACCACGCGGACCGTCCGGGAATCCAGCCGACCGGCCACATCAGGTGGACGGTCTCTGAGTCGTTCGACCGGGCCCCCGGGGGCGTCTCGGAGTCGTGCCGGCCGGCCAGACCGGCAGGGCCGTTTCGGGGTCTTGCGCCTGATCACAGCGCCCGGTTGTCAGGAGGCCTCAGCCGCGGGGTCATGGCGGCCTTTCCGGGAGGTGGGTCGAGCGGTCACACCGGGTGGGCCCTCTCGGAATCCCGACGAACAGCCACACCAGGTGGACCATCCAGGAGTCGTGCCGACCCGGAACACCAGTTGGGCCCTCTCGGAATCCATCTCCCGACCACACCGGCCGGTTGCCTGGAGGTCTCAGGCGCGGGGTCATCGCGGGGGCTCCGGTACGTGGGTCGAGCGGTCACACCGGGTGGGCCCTCTCGGAATCCCGACGAACAGCCACACCAGGTGGACCATCCAGGAGTCGTGCCGACCCGGAACACC
>NZ_JBEXGM010000010.1:153301-270506 GCF_040607335.1 Streptomyces sp. NPDC005303
CCATCTCCCGACCACACCGGCCGGTTGCCTGGAGGTCTCAGGCGCGGGGTCATCGCGGGGGCTCCGGTACGTGGGTCGAGCGGTCACACCGGGTGGACCGCCCCGGAATCTCGCCGACCCGCCACACCAGGCAGGCGGACCGCCCCGGAATCTCGCCGACCGGCCACACCAGTTGGGCCCTCTCGGAATCCCGCCGACCCGCCACACCAGACGGACCGTCCCGGAATCCTGCCGACCGGTCATACCGGGGCCGGACGTTCGGAGGGCCTGACCGAGCGGTCACACCGGGTGGGACGTCTGAAAGGCCAGGCGCTCCTCCGCTCCTTCTCCTACGGCCGTCAGCATGTCGTCGAGGGCCAGGAACTCCTCCCACGCCGTCCGGCCGCTCGCCTCGGCCAGCCTCCTGACCACCAGGTCCTCCAGTTCCGGCACCCGCTTGTTCTTCCAGATCTTGTCGGCGACGCTGACGAGCAGGTCTTCGAACCCGATGTCCGGGAGGGTCCAGGCCGCGTGCGTGGCGGCGAAGCGGGCGCGGTCGGGGGTGACGCCGTGGGCCAGGAGCAGTTCACGGCCGGACTCCTCGTGTGCGGAGCCGGGGCCGGAGAGTTCGCAGACGTGCGCGGACTTTCCCACGTCGTGCGTCGCGGCGCCGAACAGGACTGCTTCACGGTCCAGTTGGAGCCCGGGGTATCGCACCGCAAGCCACTCGACGAGCTCGTACGCCACATCGTGCACGAGTCTCAGGTGGGCTGCCAGGCGGGGTGGGGCGTCCAGCGTGCGCAGGAGCCTGGCGACCTCTTCGGGGAGGGAGCGGGGGCCGGGGGTGTGGAGGGCGCGATGCAGGGGGTCGGGGGTGGTCACTCGGTAAGGGTAGAGATGAGGGCGGGAGTTGGGGGTTCGCCGTCGGTCGTGCACCGTGCGCCGACCGACGCCGTGTCGGCAGGGGGCCGAACTGCCGCCTCCGACAACGAAATCCGCACCGCCGTGTGTTGCCCGAGCACGCGTACCTCGTTCCCGTGGGCCGGGTCCTCTTCGTCGCGCATGTGCGGGAGGCCGCAACCGCAGTCACCCCGGCCGTGATCCAGCCGTGGTACGTGAACACACCGCGATCCTGATGAGGCACCCGAGGCCTGGCCACGCAGGTCCCGGGTGCCTCACGAGGGCTCAGCGCTTGAGCGTGAAGGTGAAGTCGCCGGAGAGTCTGGCGTTCAGCCGGGCCACGGAGACCAGGTTCCCCTCCGTGATCAGCCTCTCGACCTCGGCCCGGGAGAGGCCGCACCCTTCGGCGATCAGCCGCACCGGACGGACGGGGATCCGCGCCGCGAAGCGGACCGAGACGTCGATCACCTCGCGGTCCAGGTGATCCGTTCCGCCGGTGTCGAGACGCCAGGCGTCGTTCCAGTCCAGGGCGACGCGGTTGCGGCGCCGCACGACCGGGTCCTGGAGCAACTCGGCTGCGAGGGACGGGTCGTTGTCGTGCAGCCGGTCCAGCAGTTCAGGTCGTACGGAACGCACATGCGTCCGCTCCAGGACCGTGAGCTTCGCCGTCTCCCCGCAAGCGGTGCAGAGCACGAGAAGCCAGATGTCCAGGAGCTTGTGGTTCGCGTTGACACGGAACTTGCCGTCGGCCCGGAAGCGATCCGACGCGCACGTGTGGCAACGGCGGAGGACGAGCGGAAGGCAGGTGGGCATGACCACCCAGTTGGTGAGCACGTGAGTACACCGGTTTCAGTGAGAAGTCCGCAGCAAAAAGCAGCGCGGCGCACAGCTGCGACGCGCGACCGATCAGCGCTTGGGGGGTCTCACAGGGTGTACAACGGCACGTCCTTGCCTCGGCGACTTGGTCCGGCAGCACGGTAACGACGACCGGCGGTGCTGATCCACTGGTTTTCGGCGAGGCGGGTGTGCGCCCCCACTCGAAGGACGCCCCCTGCCACGCACCCGGCCGCGTGCCCGTCGCCTTCAGGAAGAACAGGACTTCGCGGTGCGGCCGGTGACCTGTTGTGCCGCTCGTGACAGGGTCCAGGGGGAGTTACACCGATGCTCCGTTGCCGGACACCGCTCGCGCCTCCGCACCCCTCTCCACGGCCGCCGGAAGGTCGATCGTGAACTCGGTGCGCCCCGGGACGCTGTTCACCTGGATGTGGCCACCGTGTGCTGCCGAGATCGCCGCCGCGATGGCCAGACCCAGGCCCGATCCACCGGAGTTGGCGTCGGCGCGGGAGCGGGAGGTGTCTGCCCGGGTGAAGCGTTCGAAGATCGTGGGGAGGAGGGTCGGGGGGATGCCGGGGCCGTTGTCGCGGACGCGGATGACGCAGCGCCCGTCCGCGGACTCCACCGATGCCGTCACCCTCGTACCGGCCGGCGTGTGCATCCGCGCGTTGGACAGGAGCTTGGACACCACCTGGTGCAGCCGGGCCTCGTCGCCCGTCACCAACACCGGTATGTCCAGGCCCAGTTCGAGCTGCCAGTCGTGGCCGGTGCCCGCCGCCCGCGCGTCCCACAGCGCCTCCGCAACCAGGGCCGCGAGGTCCACCTCCGTGGCGTGCAGGGGGCAGCCCGCGTCGAGGCGGGCGAGCAGGAGCAGGTCCTCCACGAGGCCCGTCATCCGGGCCGACTCGGCCGAGACCCGGCGCCAGGCCAGCACCGGTTCGACGCGGTCGGTCCCGTGGTTCATCAGCTCGGCGTATCCGGCGATCGAGGCGAGCGGTGTACGCAGTTCGTGGCTGGCGTCGGCCAGGAAGCGCCGCATGCGTTCCTCGCTGCTACGCATCTGCTCCTCGCTGCTCCGCATCTGCTCCTCGCCGCGCTGCTGCTCGGCGAGGGAGGACTCCACATGGTCGAGGAGATGGCTGAGCGCGGCTCCGACCTGGCCGACCTCGCTGCCGGGGTCGGTGTCCCGTTCGGGCACCCGGGTCAAGGCGGTGACCTCGCCGTGTCCGAGCGGGGCGCGGGAGACCTCGGCGGCGGTGGCGGCGACCCGGCCGAGGGGGCGCAGTTGCCGTCGTATGACCACCGCGCAGACGCAGCCTGCCGCGGCGAGTCCGGCCACGGCGACGCCTGTCTCGATCAGCACCAGTCCGCTGATCATGTCCTGGACGGGGTCCATGGGCAGGCCGGCGAGGATTCGGACTTCTCCGCTCACGAGGACGGTGACCCGGTAGGTGCCGAGCCCGGGCACGGTGCGGGTGTGCATCGCACCGTCCGCCCGGATCCCGGCCAGGGCGGTGCGCTGGCCGGTGCCGAGATCGCGGGGCGGGGCGTCCTGGGCGACGACGGCCGCGGAAACGATGGCGCCGCCCTCGTCCAGCCGGGCGGAGAGCATTCCGGCGGGCTGCCCGGACTCCCTCAGGAAGGTCAGATCGCTCTCGCGATTCGGGTGCAACGAGGCTCCCGTCAGGGCCCGTTCGGCGGTGTCGAGTACGCGGTCGTCCAGCTTGCCCATCAGGTAGGCGTGCTGGAAGAGCGTCGTGGCCAGGCCCATCGCGACACAGACGACGACCAGCGTGGCGCTGACGAACACGAGCAGACGGGTACGGATGGACCGGATACGTATGGGCCGGATGCGGATGGGCCGGATACGGATAGAACGGGTGCGCATCCTCGCGCTCGGACGCAGGCTCATCTCCCGTCCTCCGCCTCGGTGACGGCGACGGGCAGCACTTCGTCGAGTGCGGGCTCGTCGTCGACGATGAGCGCTCGTACGCGGCCGGTTCGCGGCCCGGATGTGCCGGTCATGTACCGATCGTGTCCCCGCCCGCTGAGGGAACCCTGTGTTCCACCTGAGGGTGGGTGATGACCTGCGGTGACGGGGGTACGGCGAAGGGCCGCACCCCCGTCACGGGAGTGCGGCCCTCAGGCGCCCGAAGGGACTTGCGTACGGACGGACTTACTTGCGGATGAGGCTGCGCAGCACGTACTGCATGATGCCGCCGTTGCGGTAGTAGTCGGCCTCACCGGGGGTGTCGATGCGGACGACCGCGTCGAACTCGACGCCCGTGTCGGTGGTGACCTTGACCGTGCGCGGCGTGGTGCCGTTGTTCAGCTCCTCGACACCGGTGAAGGAGAAGGTCTCCTCGCCGGTCAGACCGAGGGTCGCGGCCGACTGGCCCTCCGGGAACTGGAGCGGCAGGACGCCCATGCCGATGAGGTTGGAGCGGTGGATGCGCTCGTACGACTCGGCGATGACGGCCTTGACGCCGAGGAGCGCGGTGCCCTTGGCGGCCCAGTCGCGGGACGAGCCGGAGCCGTACTCCTTGCCGGCCAGGATGGCCAGCGGGATGCCCTGCTCGATGTAGTTGCGGGAGGCGTCGTAGATGAACGACACCGGACCGCCGTCCTGGGTGAAGTCGCGGGTGTAGCCGCCCTCGGTGCCCGGCGCGATCTGGTTGCGCAGGCGGATGTTGGCGAACGTGCCGCGGATCATGACCTCGTGGTTACCACGGCGCGAGCCGTAGGAGTTGAAGTCGCGACGCTCCACACCGTGCTCGGTGAGGTACTTGCCGGCCGGGGTGTCGGCCTTGATGGCGCCGGCGGGCGAGATGTGGTCCGTCGTCACCGAGTCGCCCAGCTTGGCCAGGACCCGGGCGCCCGTGATGTCGGAGACCGGGGTGGTCTCCATCGTCATGCCCTCGAAGTACGGGGGCTTGCGGACGTACGTCGACTCGGCGTCCCACTCGAAGGTGTTGCCGGTCGGGATGGGCAGCGCCTGCCACTGGGCGTCGCCCGCGAAGACGTCCTGGTAGGACTTGTTGAACATGTCCTCGCCGATGGCGTTCGCGACGACGTCGTTGACCTCGGCCTCGGAGGGCCAGATGTCCTTCAGGTAGACCGGGTTGCCGTCCTGGTCGACACCGAGCGCGTCCTTGGTGATGTCCACCTTCATGGAGCCGGCGAGGGCGTACGCGACGACCAGCGGCGGGGACGCAAGGTAGTTCATCTTGACGTCGGGGTTGATACGGCCCTCGAAGTTCCGGTTACCGGAGAGGACCGAGGTGACCGCGAGGTCGTGGTCGTTGACGGCCTTGGAGACCTCCTCCGGCAGCGGGCCGGAGTTGCCGATGCAGGTGGTGCAGCCGTAGCCGACGAGGTTGAAGCCGACCTTGTCGAGGTACGGGGTCAGGCCCGCCTTGTCGAAGTAGTCGGTGACGACCTTCGAACCCGGGGCGAGGGTGGTCTTGACCCACGGCTTGCGGGTCAGGCCCTTCTCCACGGCCTTCTTCGCGACGAGCGCGGCGGCGACCATGACGTACGGGTTGGAGGTGTTGGTGCAGGAGGTGATGGCCGCGACCGTCACCGCGCCGTGGTCGATCTCGTACGTCGAACCGTCGGGGGCGGTCACGGTGACCGGGTTGGACGGGGCGCCGTTCGGGGCGACCGCCGGGGCGTCGGAGGCCGGGAAGGACTCCTTGCCGGACTCGTCGACGTCGTCGACGTAGTTGCGGACGTCCTGCTTGAACTGCTCGGCGGCGTTCGCGAGGACGATGCGGTCCTGCGGGCGCTTCGGGCCGGCGATGGAGGGGACGACCGTGGAGAGGTCGAGCTCCAGCTTCTCGGAGAAGTCCGGCTCGGCCTTCGGGTCCAGCCAGAGGCCCTGCTCCTTGGCGTACGCCTCGACGAGCGCGAGCTGCTGCTCGGAGCGGCCGGTGAGCTTGAGGTACTTGATGGTCTCGTCGTCGATCGGGAAGATCGCGGCGGTCGAGCCGAACTCCGGCGACATGTTGCCGATGGTGGCGCGGTTCGCGAGGGAGGTGGCGGCGACGCCTTCGCCGTAGAACTCGACGAACTTGCCGACCACGCCGTGCTTGCGGAGCATCTCGGTGATGGTCAGCACCAGGTCGGTGGCGGTGGTGCCGGGCTTGAGCTCACCGGTCAGCTTGAAGCCGACGACGCGCGGGATGAGCATGGAGACCGGCTGGCCGAGCATCGCGGCCTCGGCCTCGATGCCGCCGACGCCCCAGCCCAGCACACCGAGGCCGTTGACCATGGTGGTGTGGGAGTCGGTGCCGACCAGGGTGTCGGGGTACGCCTGGCCGTTGCGGACCATCACCGTGCGGGCCAGGTGCTCGATGTTCACCTGGTGGACGATGCCGGTGCCCGGCGGGACGACCTTGAAGTCGTCGAAGGCGGTCTGGCCCCAGCGCAGGAACTGGTAGCGCTCGCGGTTGCGGCCGTACTCCAGCTCGACGTTCTGCGCGAAGGCGTCGTTGGTGCCGAACTTGTCGGCGATGACGGAGTGGTCGATGACCAGCTCGGCCGGGGAGAGCGGGTTGACCTTCGCGGGGTCACCGCCGAGCTCCTTGACGGCCTCACGCATGGTGGCGAGGTCGACGACACAGGGCACGCCGGTGAAGTCCTGCATGATCACGCGGGCGGGCGTGAACTGGATCTCCTGCGACGGCTGGGCCTGGGAGTCCCAGCTGCCGAGGGCGCGGATGTGGTCGGCGGTGATGTTCGCGCCGTCCTCGGTACGGAGCAGGTTCTCCAGGAGAACCTTGAGGCTGTACGGCAGGCGGGCCGAGCCCTCCACCTTGTCCAGCCGGAAGATCTCGTACGACTCGTCGCCCACGCTCAGCGTGGCGCGGGCGTCGAAGCTGTTCGCCGACACGACAGTCTCCTTCATTTTTGTGCGCTTACCACCGCATCCTGCCGCCACGCCGTCTTGGCCGATCCGCTAAGGTAAGGCTAAGTTAGGTATGCCTTACTGTCAGACCCAGCGAAAGCGTGCGACTGCGGTACGCCTCGGCAGATATCTCGATGTCGAGATAACTCTAGTACATGAGGCCGGGATGGTCATGCCCGGCCTTGTCCCGATCTCCGGGTGCCCCGCGGATCCCGTGCGAGCCGGGGCGGCGGTTACATTCCGCGAGCGTCGCGGAGTGACCGACGCCCGCCGGTGACCTGGCACATTCCTGGGCGGACACGCGCATACCCCCGATCCTGACCGCACTGGGGGCGGCCGGCATCCCGTCCCGGACTTCGGGCTCCCGTCCCGAACGGCGACGGCGCGGCCCGGCTCGCGGCTGTGGGGGGCACCGGGCGCGGTCGGCGCGCCGGGCGCGGTCGACGCGCCATGCGCCGTCCGTCCGGTCGTCCGCTCACGGGGCCCTTGGGTCGCGATGGCCGCGGCCCGTTCCTGCCGGGACGCCGACCGTGATGGCTGATCGGTCTCTGCCAGGACGCCGGCTGCGATGCCCGCACCCGCCTCCACCAGGACACCGACCGCGATGCCCGGACCCGGTGTCACAGTCGGCCTGTCGATGGCGGTTGCGGGCCCGGGCCACCGTGAGCGCCGTCGCCCGCCGACCACGCCGCTCGCCGTCGGGTGACACTTCGATGCGGCGGTTCGCCTGGGCCCCAAGGAGGGCGGCGGCCGGATGCCGTCGCGTTGTCGGACCGGGCGTCGGCGGGTGGCGGGCACCCCAAAGGCCACGTCCCGCCCCAACTCGCCCCTCACAGCGGGGCGGTACGAACCTGGCACCCATCACTTCGCCGGGCCGGGGTATTCGAACGACGTCGAAAGCACGCGACCGACCTTCACAGGGAGGCCCCCATGGCGCTCACGTTCCGCAAGAGTTTCAGGATTCTTCCCGGGGTGCGGCTGAACATCAACCGGCACTCCTGGTCCATCACGACCGGTGGCGGAAGCCACGGACCGAAGCACACCCACAGCAGCACGGGACGTCGTACGACATCGGTTGATTTGCCCGGACCTTTCGGATGGCGCCGGACCCGTACCGCCAAGCGCCACTGAGACTCCCTCAGATCCGTCCGGGCCCCTCACCCGAACGGACCCCCTCGAAATGCGCCATCTCATATCTGAGATAGCCTCAACCCCATGGCAGACGACTACCTCGTACGTATCGGCAAGCTCATCCGTGACGCCCGACAGCACCGGGGCTGGACACAGTCGCAGCTTGCCGAGGCGCTCGGCACCAGTCAGAGCGCCGTCAATCGCATCGAGCGCGGCAACCAGAACATCAGCCTTGAGATGATCGCCCGTATCGGTGAAGCACTGGACAGCGAAATCGTCTCTCTGGGGTATGCGGGCCCGATGCATCTGCGCGTGGTCGGCGGTCGTCGGCTGTCCGGCGCGATCGACGTCAAGACGAGCAAGAACGCGTGTGTGGCCCTGCTGTGCGCCTCGCTCCTCAACAAGGGGCGCACGGTGCTGCGCAGGGTCGCCCGCATCGAGGAGGTCTACCGCCTTCTGGAGGTGCTGAGCTCCATCGGGGTGCGCACCCGCTGGATCAACGGCGGCGTCGACCTCGAACTCGTGCCGCCGGCCGAGCTGGACATGGGCGCCATCGACGCCGAGGCCGCCGTCCGCACCCGCTCGATCATCATGTTCCTCGGCCCGCTGCTGCACCGCATGGACAGCTTCCGGCTGCCCTACGCCGGCGGCTGCGACCTCGGCACCCGGACCATCGAGCCGCACATGATCGCGCTGCGCCGGTTCGGTCTGGACGTGGCGGCGACCGAGGGCCAGTACCACGCCCGGGTCGACCGGCAGGTCCGCCCCGACCGCCCGATCGTGCTGACCGAACGCGGCGACACCGTGACGGAGAACGCGCTGCTCGCGGCCGCCCGCCACGACGGTGTCACCGTCATCCGCAACGCCTCCTCCAACTACATGGTCCAGGACCTCTGCTTCTTCCTGGAGACCCTGGGAGTCAGGGTCGAGGGCATCGGCACCACCACCCTCACTGTGCACGGTGTGCCGCACATCGACGTGGACGTCGACTACTCCCCCTCCGAGGACCCGGTCGAGGCGATGAGCCTGCTGGCCGCGGCCGTGGTGACGGAGTCGGAGCTGACGGTGCGCCGGGTGCCGATCGAGTTCCTGGAGATCGAGCTCGCGGTCCTGGAGGAGATGGGGCTCGACCACGACCGTACGCCGGAGTACTTCGCCGACAACGGCCGCACCCGCCTGGTCGACCTCACGGTCCGCCCCTCCAAGCTGGAGGCGCCGATCGACAAGATCCACCCGATGCCGTTCCCCGGCCTGAACATCGACAACGTCCCCTTCTTCGCGGCCATCGCGGCGGTCGCGCAGGGCCAGACCCTCATCCACGACTGGGTCTACGACAACCGCGCGATCTACCTAACGGACCTCAACCGCCTGGGCGGACGCCTCCAACTCCTCGACCCGCACCGCGTGTTGGTGGAGGGCCCGACCCGCTGGCGCGCCGCCGAGATGATGTGCCCGCCGGCCCTGCGCCCCGCCGTGGTCGTCCTGCTGGCGATGATGGCGGCGGACGGCACGTCCGTGCTGCGCAACGTCTACGTCATCAACCGGGGTTACGAGGACCTGGCCGAGCGGCTCAACTCGGTGGGGGCGCAGATCGAGATCTTCCGGGACATCTGAAGGCCCTCAGAAAAGACGCCGTCACACCCCTTTGAACTGCCTGAACGCAAGGCAAGAGGGGGCGTGGCGGCGCTTTTGGGACAGTAGTAGTCGATGCCGACGCCGGCCAGTAGGGCGACCTCTTCGCGACGCAGGCCCGGGACACGCCGGTTGCCATCGGAGGCGGGCAGGCCCGCCTGCTGGGGGGGGTGATCTTCGCACGGCGGGTGGCGAGGAACTCGCGGATGTCGTGGGCGGCGTCCATGCCACCCGGCTGAGCACGCCTCGCCCGGCCTGGGGGGTCCTGTCAATGCCTGTACCGGCAGCACCTTCCGCACGCCTGCGCCCTGCGGTTTCCTCGATATCGACGTCGAGATCACCGACGACGTGCTCTTCGGCGACGTGTGGGAACGCCCCGGGCCCTCCCCCGCGATCGCAGCCTGGTCACGGTGAGCGTGCCGGCCGCGCTCTACCGGAGCGAGCAGCTCCCGTACCACCTGGGCAAGGCCCTGGAGAACGGGCTGAGCGTCGAGGAGCTCTCCGAGGCCATCACCCACCTGGCGTTCCACGCCGGATGACCCAACGCCATGACATCGACTCCTGGTTCGCCAGTCCGGCGGAAAGTCTCCGGGAAGTCCCCATTGGACCCCTCGATCATTGGCAGTGCGGAAACCGGAGCCGTCTTGGGGCCTGGCCTGCTTGGGGGCGGTGGAGGAAGGATCGGCTCTGGGCCGTAGGGCCTCTCGGAGGTTCGAGGTGGCGGGGTAGCTGTTCACGTACCTCGAACGAGCGGACCGGCACAGGTCGGAGCTTGATCGCTGCGGAATTCGCCAGCGGTAATCCTCCATGCGCCGAGGTCTGATTTCTCGTCACGTGAACCATAGCCGAGCTCAGAGCTAGAATTCGAGGAAACTCTGTGGGAATCCGCTCCCTCATGCCTGCGCTACCCAGGACACGGGCGCCCCGGGGCGAAGGCTCCGAAGCGCCCGCGAACAGCGCGGCCCGGCTGCTCGTGCCTCTGACACTGATCAACACATTCGGCAACGGTCTGTTCCGGGTGAACAGTGCGCTGTTCTTCACGCACGTCGGGGACATGACGGCGGCCCAGTTCGGCACGGGACTGGCTGCCGGCGGCGTTTGCGGCATCCTCGCGTCCGTGCCGTTCGGCCGGGCTTGCGACCGCTGGGGTGCTCGCCGTGTGCTGATGGTCCTCTGGTCCGCGGAGGCCGTGGGGATCTTGGGATATACGCAAGTTCATTCGTTCTGGCTGTTCCTCATACTGATCTGCCCGATCACCGCGGTGGATCGCGGGGCAGTGGTCGCGTACCGGGCACTGCTGGCGACAGCGCTGCCACGAGAAGGTGTGGTCAAGGCGCGGGCGAAGCTTCGAGCACTGGCGAATGTCGGGGTCGGGCTCGGCGCGGGCGTCGGCGGCCTTGCGCTCGCCGTGAACACGGCTGCCGTCTACTTTGCCGTCATCGTCGTTGACTGTCTGACCTTCGTCGTCGCAGCGGCCATGCTGGCCGCCCTTCCGATCGCCAGGGCGACCGCCGCCGCAGCCACCGGGCAAGATCCCCGACGCTCGGGCGTGCTACGAGATCGGCGTTACGTCCTCTTCACTGTGATATGCACGGTCCTGGCG
Organism: Streptomyces sp. NPDC005303; assembly: GCF_040607335.1. Taxonomy (NCBI): domain Bacteria; kingdom Bacillati; phylum Actinomycetota; class Actinomycetes; order Kitasatosporales; family Streptomycetaceae; genus Streptomyces; species Streptomyces sp. NPDC005303. The sequence continues at coordinate 164,290 of NZ_JBEXGM010000010.1, forward strand.
CTTCAGTTCGGCATTTTCGAAGTCGGCCTGCCGCTGTGGGTGGTCCGCGAGACGAGCGCACCGCGGGCGATCGTGGCGGTGGCGCTCGTGATGAACACAGCCCTCGTCGCCTTGCTCCAGGTCCGCCTCAGCAGAGGCACCGAGGACAGTGCCGGCGCGATCCGGGTCGGGGAGCGCGCCGGATGGCTGTTGGCCCTGGGCTGCGCGGTCTTCGTCGTGTCACGATCCGGGTCGCCGACCACGGCGACGGTCTTGGTCCTGGGCGCGGCGCTGGTCATGACGATCGCCGAGGTGTACTTCGCGGCGTCGAGTACCACGCTGAGCTACGACCTCGCACCCGACAGCCAAGCCGGCGCCTACCAGGGCCTGTTCCAATCAGGGACATCCACAGCGACATCGCTTGCGCCGGTGGTGATGACAAGCGGCGTGCTGCAGTTCCCGGTATGGGGCTGGTTGACCCTCGGCGGGGTTTTCGCCATCGCCGGGACTTCGCTCCGCTGGATTCACCCGGGCAAGGCCGAGTAGGTGGCTGCGTGCAGCGCCGACGGTCGCGCGTACGCGGCCGACATCAGCCTGGCCGTCTCGGCGTCGCTGAACCAGAACGTCGGGACCCCGCCGGTAGCCACGCGGCAGCAGGCCTGCCGGCAGAAGCTCCCGCGGGCGTCGATGGCATGTGAGCAGCTTGCGAATCCGCGTGCGGCTCAGCCTCAGCCGATGCCGGTAGGGCCGCGCGCCCGGCGCGGTGACCCATCGCAGCGCATGCTCGACCGTGAGGGGCCCGGCGCCTTCCGCGTCCAGGCTGTCGGCAAACTGGATGCCGAGCTTGCCCGGCTCGTCCAGCTCGAACCCGAATGAGCGGCGCGGCGCCGGGTGGTCGCCGGCGGCCTGGCGCAACGAGGGCGCGGTAACTACGTTCCCGACAGGAGCCCGTGGGCCACGGCCGTGCCGCGCCGAGAACGCCGCCCGCAACCTCGGATCCACCCGGGCTCCCGCCTGCGAGCAGTTGACGCTTGGCCCCGCGCAATCAGCCGTCGACGACACCTCGGCGCATCGGACATGCCGCCGTTGTTCGCCCGCTCACACCGTTCTACTCACCTTCACCTCTGCCCCAGAGATAGCCCATCTGCATCCGGTTGTGCGCCTCGAGCTCTCGCTTCATGGTGGCGATGTGGCCCTGCAGCGACCGCTCACTGATGCCGAGCCGCCGGGCTATCTGCTTGTCCGGGTAGCCGTTGATCAGCAGGCGCTTGATCGAGTCACGCATTGCGGGCATGACTTCCTTTGCTGCCATCGCTGCATAATTCGGGACGAACGGGAAGGGCTTTGCTCGGTCCCACGACCTGTTGAACATGTCGCGGAGAAAGCCGACGACGGCCGGCTCGCTCACCGCGACCGCAGAGGTGCGGTCTGCGTTCGCCGCGATGAAGGCGACGTCATCGACGATGATCAGGCGGTCGAAGAACTCGTCGAGCGTCCGGACCGAAGCTCCGAGGCTTGTCGCCTTCTGGACATACTCTTTCGTCGCCTCATCGAAACGCGTCGTGTGTTGATAGAGAGTACGCATCACGACGCCGGCGGCTACGTGGCGCCGCACGCTTTCCAAGGCGTCGTCAAGCACTTCCCGCGGGCGAGGACCGTCCGGCTGCGCGGTAAGGATTTCCCGCCGTGAGCGGGACAGGGCGTCATCGATGGCCTGAGCGATGGTGGATAGGCCGTGAATTTCGCGGATATCCGAGTTCCTGTTGGCGGCTGCGTACGACACGTCGTGCAGCCGGCTGGCCTGCTCATCGACGAGTCGGCTTAAGTCCGTCAAGTGTTTGGCCATTCCCCGGACGAACTCTTCCGGCTTCGTCAGAGGGTTTGGCGGAACAGGGTGACGTAGGTGACTCTTGGCGTCTGCCTCGTTGCCCACAGTGTCTGAACTTGCCGTGAGCCTTTCCGATTTTTCCTTTTTGCCCATATTGTACCCCGTGAAGATCGGCAGTGCAGGAACCGGAGCCATCTTAGCGCCTGGCCTCCTCGGGGGTGATGCAGGAAGGATTGGGTGCAGGGCAGAGCTTGATTACTTCCGGGGTATTCGTGTACTGGATTGATGGAAACCAATGGAAAAGCCGGGCGAGGCGCGAATGTACTGTTCTGCCTCGACTGCGATCGCCAGCTTTACCGTAGGCCAGACGCGCAATTCACTCGAATAGGGTGCGTGAACAGCTACTGAGATAGCTGGGGCCAAGCCGACCTTCTACCTTGCGCCCAACGGGCTTCGGTGAATGGATAGATGTATCATGCATGTTCGTGCAATCTTTACTCGTATGACGCGCTCCGTACGCGTCGCATTCATCGGCGGCATCGCCGGTGTGGCAGTGGCGATAGCTATTGGGAGCGGCTCGTTGTCACCGTCCGTGACTGCGGCGCCTGCGGTCGACGAAATTGTGGTTCCAGCCGACGATGTCGGCTGGAACAGTGCAGTGCTCTCCGTATCCTGACCGCGCGGAGAGCGCGGCGGTTTCCGCTGCCCGATGCGCCGGAGCGAGAAGCCGCCGCTCCACCGAGCGGATTGTCGCCCATCGACTTCGTGGGACTTCTCGGAGTGCGCGTGCCGGTCTACTTTCAGTTCTCCGTCGGTGTTGGCCGTGAACGGCGGTAATCCTCAATGTGCTGAGGTCCGACTTCTCGTCACGTGAACCATAGCCGAGCTCACAGCTAGAACTCGAGGAAACCCTATGCCTTACCGCGTCCTGGTGGTGCAACCCGCGTTCTCCGCGAACGCTTATATCACTCATGCCCGTTCTCTCAATTGGGACGTCGTGGTGGCCTCCTATGAGGCCGAAGGCCGAAGGGTCGCCGAATCCGTGCGATCTGCCGCGACAGAGATGATTGTGGCGGATACCAACTCCGGGGATGCCCTGGAGGCTGCCGTCGTCCAAAGCCACCAGCGGAACGCCATTCATGCTGTTGTCGCCGGCGGCGAATACTACGTGCCGGCAGCCGCCCGGCTGTCCGCCCGGCTGGGGCTGCCCGGTCTGGCCGGCACGGCCGTGGACCAGGTCCGGCACAAGGCGAGGATGCTCGAGGCGGTGGCTGCGGCCGGCCTGTACGTACCGAGGTTCTCTGTGGTCCGTGAGCTGGGGGAACTCGATGCGGCATGCGCATATGTGGGCTTCCCCGCAGTCATCAAGCCGGTCGATTCCGGCGGGAGCGTTCACGTGTCGCGCGTCGACTCTCTCGAAGAAGCACGGCGGGCGATGTCCGCGATACACGCCGAGGAGGGGCTCGAGTTCGACCGGCCGCTGACCGCCGACGTGATGGTCGAACAGTACGTGGCTGGAACGGAGTACAGCGCCGACGGCCACGTCAGCAACGGTGAAGTCACCGTCGTGGCGGTGACGCGGAAGCTGCTCGGTCCCGAGCCGCGGTTCCTGGAGCTGGGGCATCTCACGCCCGCGCCGCTCGATGAGGCCGTCCGCCACGAACTCGCGTCGTACGCCGCGGATGTCGTCAAGGCGGTGGGGATCACGACGGGGCCATTCCACTGCGAACTGCGCCTCAGCGAGGGGCGCCCCGTACTCATCGAGGTGGCCGCGCGCCTGCCCGGCGGCAAGATCACCGAGCTCATGGAGATGGTCACCGGCCTCAGGCTGCCCGGAAAGGTCCTCGCGGACATCACCGGCGCGGATCCCCAAAGCGCGGCGGCACATGGCGAGCCGGTCGCCAAGGCGACGGGAATTCGTTTCCTGACCGCGGGCGGCGCAGGTTCGTACGCGCGGCTCGAAGGCTGGGACGAGCTGACGTCCGAGCCTTGGGTGGTGGGGGGCCACGTCCTCATCGAACCGGGCACCGGCATCAAGACCGATGAAACGGACTACAGCTGTCGGATCGCGGCCGTCGTCTTCACGGCGGACTCCCCGGAAGAGGCGCTCGAGCGCTGGTCCGAGATCGGTGACCGCGTACGCGTGGTCAGCACCTGACACGGAAGGGAAAAAACGAACATGAACCCCCTGCGCCTCCACTGGTGCTCGCCGCCCGACACGGGACAGGCGAAGCCCACGGATCCTTACAACATGGGCAAGCTCGACATGGGGGAAGTCATCGACTTCGTCCAGGAGGCCGATGCTCTCGGCGTCGACAGCCTGTTGTTCGGGATCTCCAAGCGACTTCCCGATCCGATCCCGGTGATCGGGGCGCTTTCGCAGGTCACTAATCGTGTCAGGTTCATGCTCGCCTATCGGCCGGGCCTGATGGCGCCGCCGCTCTTCGCGCAGGTCGTCAACACTCTCTCCTGGATGACGGACGGACGCATCGCCCTCAACATCGTGTCCGGCGCCTCTCCGGCGGAGCAGGCCGGATACGGCGACTTCCTCAGCCATGACGAGAGGTACGCGCGCTGCAACGAGTTCCTGGAGATCCTCCGGGGTCTCTGGGAGGGCGAGTCACCGCTGAGCTACGACGGGCAGCACTACACGCTCAAGGACGCGGAGCTCGGCCTCGGATACAGCGGCGGAGTGCGGCCGCAGATCTACCTCAGCGGGGCGTCGGCCGTGGCGCAGCAGACCGCGCTGGCCTGGGGGGACTGCTGGCTGCGCTACGGAGACACCCCTGAGGCGCTGGCACAGGCCAGCCGGCCGCTCGTCGAGGGCGGGTGCCGCGTGGGTACCCGCATGCACGTGCTGGCCCGTCCCACCCGCGAGGAGGCCGTGGCGGAGCTTGCCGAGCTCGTGCGCACCCCGAACGAGGACCACAAGGAGTGGGTCCGCCAGGCGCTCAGCACCACCGACTCCGAGGCGGTGACGTCCTCCTACAAGTTGGCGAGCTCCGCGGTCGACGAATGGCTCTCGCCCTATATCTGGACGGGTGCCGTGGCCTACCGCGGGGGTCCGGCCCTGTGCATCGTCGGGAGCTATGAAGAGGTGGCCCAGTACATCCACAGCTACAAGGCCGCGGGTATCAGTGAATTCATCTTCTCGGGGTGGCCGACCCGGGATGAGATGAGGAACTTCTTCACTCATGTCGCTCCGCTGATTCGCCGTCTTGAGGCAGAGGAGTCCTGAGCGAGCAGGGCGACCACCTGCGCGCGCTGCCCGGACCGTAGCCAGGCGGCCGTGCAATCTCGCGAAACGAAGCCCTGCGGTGCTCGCCGCGCATACGTGTGACGAACCGAAAGAAGCGAGCGAGTTCACCCCGCGGACGGTGCCGATCAAGTGGTGCCGCATTGACGGAGCAGCGTGGCTGTTCACGTACCTCACTCGACCGAACTGCGCGTGCGACCTGCGGCAAAGCCGGCGATCGCCTACGTGAACAGCTACGGAGGAGCAACCATGCACATTGTCGTCATCAACCGGTGGCCAAGGTTCCAGGAGGGCCCGCGCTGGGACTTCTCGATGGGCCGCTTCGAGGAGCTCATCGACCATGAGCGGCACCAGGTCAGTTACGTGGTCGACTCGGTCGGCGCAACCGGAGTCCTTGCCGATCCCGAGCAGATCGCCGACCTGGTCGAGGTCGAAGACCTCAAAGACTTCGAGGCAGTTCGCGGAGCGGTTCAGAAGATCACGGACCACGTCGGCCCGGTCGACCGGCTCATCGCCGTGTCGGAGGCCACGCTCGGTATCGCGGCCGAAGTTCGCGCGGCACTCGGCATCCCCGGTCCGCGGCCCGAGGACGTGGCGCTCTACCTGAACAAGCTGCGGATGAAGGAAGTCGTGGCGACGGCTGGTGTCCGCGTGCCTCGGTTCGCTTCCTGCGACAACGCCGAGTCCGCAGTGGACTTCGCGCGGGTGATCGGGTTCCCACTGATACTCAAGCCGCTGTCCGGCGCGGGGAGCAGGGGGGTGCACCGCATCGAGGACGAGACCACGCTCACGACGCTGCTGAGTCAGATCGACACCGGGGACTACGAACTCGAGGAGTTCATCGACGGGCCGATCTACCACGTGGACGGGTTTGTCGGCGAGGACTCGCAGGTCCCGTTCATGGCGGTGTCCCGCTACATCGGCGACTGCCTTGCCTTCGAGGCCGGCCGGCAGCCGCTCGGCTCGGTCGTCGTCCAGGACTCCCCGCTGCGCGACCGTGTGCACGAATTCGCCCGGCAGTGCGTGTCGGGTCTGGGCATGACCTCCATGCCGTTCCACCTCGAGCTCTTCGTCACGGCCGAGGGGGACCTGGTGTTCCTGGAGATCGCGGGCCGGATCGGCGGGGCCGAGGTGCCGTACCTCACGGACAAGCTCTTCGGGGTCAACCTCTTCGAGCTCTGGCTGGACGCCCTGTGTGAGGGCGGGGCGACGGTCCCGCCGCAGACGGGCGACCCGTCCGGCGGCTGGCTGATCATCCCGAAGCCCGCCGGACTGCCGGCCGAGGTCGTCTCGGTGACCTCCATGCGGGACCACTTCACCACGATCTGGCGGGAGTTGGTACCGACCCCCGGCGAGGTGATGCAGCCCGGCGGCAGCTACGACGCGGTGCACAGCGGGCGGTTCATCCTCATCGGCGACGAGTCGGCCGTGGCGGAGGACATCCGAAAGATCATCGCCGATTTCCGGATCGAAACCGCTCCGGTGCCGCAGTGAGGAATCCCGGACCGGGCCCCGCCCGCACAGCGGAAGCGACGATCGCCGCCCGGGAGGAGACGCTCGCGGGCGCGATCGCGGACCGACCGCTGCCGAGAAGCGGTGGGGGCCGCACCACACCATCACAGGCCGTCGGTTGCTTCGGCCTACCAGAAAACATTGACGAGCTGCTCCGCGGGGGAACTTGATGAACGTCGGTTCTGTACGCTTCAGCGAACTATTCGGCTCATTCCCGACTCCGATCGCCATCGTCACGGCAATGGACGGAGCGGGTGAGCCGTACGGCTTCACCAGCAACGCCGTCTGTTCGGTGTCGGCGGCGACCTCGACGCTGCTGGTCTCCGTCGGCAAGGGGTCCCGCACACTGCCGGCGATCGTATCGTCGCAGGCGTTCGCGGTGAACTTCCTCTCCTCGTCCGCGCGTGACGCCTCGCAGGTGTTCGCGAGCAAGGCCACGGACAAGTTCGCACATGTCGAATGGCGCCCCTCGGCCGTTGCCGGAGGCGCTCCGCTGCTCACTGAGATCGCACTCGGCGTTGCGGAATGCAGGGTTGATAATGCGATCGAGGTGAGTGACCATTGGCTTTTCGTAGGCCGGGTGGAAGGCGCTGAGACATTCCCCCGCGAGCCACTTCTCTACCGTCGGGGCGACTACGGTTCCTGGTCGCCGCTGAACGAGTTCTCCACTGCCTAGCGCGACGTTCGCACCCGAACTCCTGATTCGCCAGGCAGTCCCTTCCCAAAAACATATCGACATCTCGACTTCCTCCTGTCGACGATGGAAGCAGAAGGGTTTTACATGAATATCGGGGCCGTAGACCACGTCGAGTTCTACGTCGGAGATGCCCAGCAGTCCGCGTTCTACCTCTGCACCGCTTTCGGCTTCCGTATCTGTGGCCAAGCCGGCCCCGAGACCGGACAGGCCGACCACCGCTCGCTGCTGCTGCGCCAGGGCGGCATCGAGGTCGTCCTCACCTCCGCCCTCAACCCCACCCACCCGGCCGCGTCCTACGTGATGCAGCACGGTGACGGCGTCGCCAACATCGCGTTCGAGGTCGACGACGCCACCCGTGCCTTCGAGCTGGCAGTCGAGCGGGGCGCCGTCGCCGTCGAACAGCCCACCGTCCACAGCAAGGACGGCACCGAGGTGGTCACCGCCGCGGTCCTGGGCTTCGGCGACGTGGCCCACCGGTTCGTCCAGCGCAGCGGCGACCGCAAGCAATTCCTGCCCGGAGTAATGGACATCATCGTCGCGGACCCCGAGGCGGGCGAGGAGCTGCTCAGCACCGTGGACCACGCGGCGATCTGCCTGCCCGCGGGCCAACTGGGCCCAACGGTCGCGTTCTACGAGCATGTCTTCGGCTTTTCGCAGATCTTCGAGGAGTTCATCGAGGTCGGTTCCCAGGCTATGGACTCCAAGGTCGTCCAGAGCCCGTCCGGCAAGGTGACCTTCACCCTGATCGAGCCGGTCACCGACCGCCAGCCCGGTCAGATCGACACCTTCCTCGCCCGCCACGGCGGCGCCGGCGTCCAGCACTTGGCGCTGCTCTGCGACGACATCGTGGGCGCCGTGCAGACCCTGGAGCAGCGGGGCGTCACCTTCCTGCAGACGCCGGGCTCCTACTACGACCAGCTGAAGGAGCGCTTCGAGCGCTCCGAGCTCGCGATCGAGGACCTGCGCCGGACCAACGTCCTGATCGACGAGGACCACTGGGGCCAGGTGTTCCAGATCTTCACCCAGTCCCAGCACGTGCGGAAGACGTACTTCTGGGAGGTCATCGACCGGCACGGCGCCCGCACCTTCGGCAGCGGCAACATCAAGGCGCTCTACGAGGCGGTCGCCCGCGAGAAGGTCGTCTCCTGACCCGGCTCAGGGCGCCGTCCATCCACCGAACTACCGACCTGTAAGGAAGAACATGACCGCCGAGGCCATCCAGACCTTCGCCCTCACTGACGAGGAGCGCGCGCTGCTGCCGACCGACGAGGACGTCGCCTTCTACGCGGAGCACGGCTGGTACCTGTCAAAGAAGCTGTTCACCGACGAGGAGATCGAGCAGCTGGAGGCCGCCAGCGAGCGCTTCTACGCCGGCCACCGCGACCGCACCCTGCCGGCCCGCCCGCCCAAGCTGGCCTACTGGGAGCCGGAGAAGGGTGACGTCCAGCGGCACAACGACTACATCCACTACGAGGACAACACCATCGGCCGGATCCTGAGCAAGCCGCTGCTGGGCGCGGTCGCCGCGCGCCTCGCCCAGGCCGAGCAGATCCGGGTGTTCCAGTCGACGCTCATCTACAAGCCCCCGGCGGCGCAGGAGCAGTCGAACATCGTGCCCTGGCACTTCGACCGCCACTACTGGTCCACCTCGACCTCCGAGCGCATGCTGACTGCGTTCATCCCCTTCCACGACTGCGGCGAGGAGATGGGCACCATCACCATGGTCGACGGCAGCCACCTGTGGAAGGAGACCGCCGACAACGACGCCACCTCGCTGCACTTCGCCGAGCGGGACCGCTCCGAGCTGGACCAGATGCTGGAGGAGAACGCGGCGTTCAACGGCGTTGAGGTCATCAAGATCCCGGTCACGATCCCCAAGGGGCACGTCAACTTCCACCACTGCCGCACCTACCACGGCAGCGGTGCCAACGTCAGCGACCGTCCGCGCCGCGCGATCTCCTTCCACCTGCAGGACGGCGAGAACCGCTACCGCGAGTTCCTCCGCTCGGACGGCACCCGGGTCAGCTACAACCACGACATGCTGGTGCGCCGCACGGCCGAGGGCACTCCCGACTACAGCGACCCCGAGTACCTCCCGCTGCTGTGGAGCGACCACTGATGCGTAGTGCCGCGGTGGTCGGTACCGGATTGATCGGCACCTCGATCGCCCTGGCCCTGCGTGGCCGGGGCGTGACCACCTACCTGATCGACACCGACCCGGAGGCGGCGCGCACGGCCGCCGAACTCGGGGCCGGCATCGCGGGCAGTCCGCGTGAACCGGTCGACCTGGCGGTCATCGCGGTACCACCGCAGTACGTTGCGGCGGCCCTCGGAGAACACCAGCGACGGGCGCTTGCACATGACTTCACGGATGCGGCCAGCGTCAAGGAGCAGGTCCAGCAGGAGGCGGCCCGGACCGGCTGTGACCTGACCCGCTTCGTCGGAGGGCATCCCATGGGTGGCCGGGAGCAGTCGGGTCCGCTGGCCGCGCGCGCTGACCTCTTCCAAGGTCGTCCCTGGGTACTCACTCCGGCCCCGCAGACCCGGGCGCAGACGGTCGAACGCGCGCGGAACCTGGCTGAGCTGTGCGGGGCCAGGCCGGTCGTGATGACCCAAGCGGAGCACGACCAGGCGGTCGCGCTGGTCTCCCACACCCCGCATCTGGTGTCGAGCCTGCTCGCGGTGCGTCTGCTGCATGGAAGGCAGTCCCAGCTCGGGCTCGCGGGACAGGGACTCCGTGACGTGACCCGCCTCGCAGGAGGCTCCGTCGAACTGTGGACCGACATTCTGGGCACGAATGCCGCCGCCGTCGCCGACGTCCTTGCGGAGTTCTCCCACGACGTGGCGCTGATGGTCGAAACCTTGCGCACACTGGGCACCGCCCCGAAGCCGGAACAAGGCAGCGCCTCAAGGGATCGGCTCGCGTCGGTCCTGCTCCGCGGCGTGCAGGGAAGGGCTCGGATCCCCGTGTGCAGCACGGACGGAGTCAGCCCGAGCCGGACTTATGCGACCGTACCAGGAAGGGTGTGAGCGATGACTCAAGTGGGAGCACCACCAGATCAGGCCCTGTTGCTCGCCGACCTGCACGGCTCGCTCAGTGCCCCGGTCCTCGACGCGATGACCTTCCTCAATGAGGTCGTCGGCCGTTTCCCGGACGCGATTTCCTTCGCTCCAGGCCGGCCGACCGAGGGCGGCTTCGAACCCGAGGACCTCGCACGCCATCTACAGACCTACACCACGTACCTCGAGAAGGAACTCGGCTGGTCACGTGATCAGGTGCGGACCCAGTTGTTCCAGTACGGCCGTACCAGCGGCATCATCCGAGAACTGATTGCCAGGACGGTCGCCAACGACGAGGGAATCCAGGTCCCGCCGGAAGCGATCGTGGTGACGACGGGTTGTCAGGAGGCGTTGCTCCTCACCCTGAGAGCGCTCTTCGCCAGGCCCGAAGACACTCTGCTGGTCAGTTCACCTTGCTATGTGGGCGTTACCGGTGTGGCCGAGCTCTTGGGCATCCGAGTGCGCCCCGTGCCTGAAGGCCCCGCCGGACCCGATCCGGAAGCCTTGCTCGCGGCTGTCCACGCCAGCAGGCAGGCAGGCGAACGCCCCCGGGCCTTCTATGTGGTCCCGGATTTCGGTAACCCTTCGGGAGCGAGCATGAGTACGGCGGCGCGGAAGCGTCTGCTCGAGTTGGCCGCTGACGAAGACTTCCTTGTCCTGGAGGACGACCCGTACGGGTTCTTCGTCCGATCCGGATCAGCCCGCCCGACACTGAAGGCCCTCGACCACAGCCGCCGTGTGATTTTCCTGGGCTCCTTCGCCAAGACTGCGCTTCCTGGAGCCCGTGTGGGCTACATCATCGCCGACCAGGAGGTCATAGGCCCATCCGGCCGGCGCACGATGATCACGGACGAGCTGTCGAAGATCAAGAGCATGACCACGGTGAACACCTCGGCCGTCAGCCAGGCCGTCATCGGCGGGCTGCTGGTCGAAAGCGACTGTCGGCTCCGCACGGCGAACTCGCACGCTGTCGCCCACTACCGCACCAACATGGACACGCTGCTCGACGAATTGGAGCGGCACTTCCCCGCGGCGCGCCGGGCCGAGGTCGGAGTCCACTGGAATCGTCCCGACGGCGGCTTCTTCGTCGTCGTCGACGTCCCTTTCGTCGCCGACCACCGGGCTCTCGAGCTCTCCGCGCGGTGCTTCGGTGTGCTGTGGACCCCGATGTGCGACTTCCATCTGGACGGCGGCGGCACTCATCAGTTGCGTTTGTCGTGCAGCTCACAGAGCCCGCAAGAGATCACCGAGGGCGTCGCGAGGTTGGCCGACTTCATCACCGCGCAGACAACCGGCACAGCCGGCTAGTACTACAGCCGGACTTCGCCTCAACAGTGGCTGACGGCGTGCGCGACTCCGGCTGACGCATCGGCATCGAGCCAGGTGGACGGGGTGCGGGGGTTTCCAAAAACTGATGGAGCGTCAGCTATGCGGGTTTCTGGCGGCGTTATCCGACCTGCGGAACCACGGAAGTCCGGCTGTGGTACCAGGCCCAACGGCACATGCGCGCCAGCGACCCGCTCACCGGACGGAGAATGGAGAATACGAGGTGCCGAATCTGGACGCTTACGAGGCTGCGGCCAAGGAGCGGCTGCCGAAACCGGTCTGGGACTTCCTCGCAGGCGGCAGCGGCACCGAGTCGATGCTGACGGCGGGCCGGGAAGCCTTGGACCGGTTTCAGTTGCGGCCGCGCTGCCTCGTCGACGTCTCTCGCTGCGACTCCTCAACCGCCCTACTGGGTACCGAGTTGGCGGCTCCCTTGGGTATCGCCCCAATGGCCTACCATCGGCTCGCCCACCCTGAGGGCGAGGTGGCAACGGCGCGCGCCTCGGGCGCCGCGGGCGTGCTGTTCACGGTGAGTATGTTCGCCAGTCGGACTCTTGAGGACATCGCCGCCGCGGCCAGCGGCCCCTTGTGGCTCCAGCTCTACTGGCTCAAGGACCGCGGGGCGATGACGGATCTGATCCGCCGGGCCGAGTCCGCCGGCTATCGGGCGTTGGTGCTGACCGTCGACGCACCCAGAGTCGCGTTCCGCCCGCGCGATGCCCATAACGAGTTCGTGGTACCGCCTGATGTGCGAGCGGTCAACATCTCTCCGGAGGTCATGGCCGCTTCCCACCGGAGCCTGAACGGGCAATCGGCTGTCGCACGGCACTCGAGGGAGCAGTTCGACGCCTCGATCACCTGGGAGGACCTTGCCTGGCTGCGTGGAGTGACGTCTCTGCCGGTGGTGCTGAAGGGTGTGCTGACCGGCGAGGACGCCGAGTTGGCAGTCAAGAACGGCGTTTCGGGGCTGGTCGTCTCCAATCACGGCGGCCGACAGCTCGATTTCGCCAAGAGCGCTCCGGAGTGCCTCACCGAGGTGGTGGACGCTGCGGGAGGAGAATGCCAGGTCATCCTTGACGGGGGGATCCGGCACGGCGCAGACGTGGCCAAGGCCCTGTGCATGGGCGCGGACGCGGTCATGATCGGACGTCCGGTTCTGTGGGGGCTGTCGCATTCCGGTGCCGAGGGGGTCGCGGGCGTCCTACGACTGCTCATTGACGAGTTCGAGGAAGTCATGGCCTTGATGGGCGCGCCGTCCGTCGCCGATTTCGGACGGTCGGGAGTCTCCTACCGAGGCTGATGCACAGCCGACTGGCCGACCGACCAGAGGTGTTCGCCCAGGCTTGGCGGGAACACCGCCAGAGCTCGACAACAGCCTCTCCGATGTCTGGCACTGCAGGCGACCGCTGCGACCACACTCGGGTCATCGCTGTCGCGATCGACGAGGGACACGCATGACAGCTTCCGCGTCCGCGACCTTGAACTTCGTCGAGCGCGGCACCGGTGTTCCGGTGCTGTCGCTGCACGGCTGGATGCGCAGGGTCTATCCCAACCGGACAAGTAAGCGTTTTTTCCTCCCAGTTGGGGTGGAAGTCTTCCTTGTTGAAGCCCGGGAGTGCCCGTGACCGGCACCACACAGCCTGTCAAGACCACAGGTCACAAGACCCCGGTGGCGTAGTAACAGTAGTAACATCGGGGTCAACTTGCAGCAGTTGATCGTCGATGGCATGACTGAGGTGCCCTCCGACCGACCGCACAGCCGCCTCTTCGTCTGCCACAGCGTCCTGGGACTCGGCGGCAACTTGGCGTGGTTCACGGACCACGCGTCGGTCGGCCGATCAACACCTCGAGCCCTGACACGTCGTCGATGCCGCCATCAATGAGGAGGCCGTCCCATGGAACCCGTCACGTTGGTCACAGGTGGTTCGAGCGGAATCGGTGCGGCCGCTGCCCGCGCCTTGCTCAAGCAAGGTCACTTCGTGGCTATTACCGGCCGCAATGCCGATCGGCTGGCCGCATTCGCTGCCTCAGCCGGAGCGGGGGAGCGGCTATTGACCATTAGCGGCGATGCCAGTGACGAGAACCATGTCGCCTCCGCTGTGAGTCATGTCGCGGGCGTCTGGGGTCGGTTGGACACGGTGATCGCCAACGCCGGGTTCTCCCTGCCCGGCACCCTGGAGGACCACGACCCTCAGGCGATGCGTGCCATGGTTCTCACCAACGTCCTCGGCCCGGCTCTGCTCGTGCGTGAGGCACTGCCGCACCTCAGGGAGTCCAAGGGCCGGATCGTGATCGTCGGTTCGGTCGCGGGGACCAGGAACACGCCCGGCAACCTGTACTCCGTCACTAAGTGGGCCGCGCACGCCCTGGTCGAGAACGTCCGGCTCTTGGTGGCCAAAGACCGCGTCGGCGTCACCCTCATTGCCCCGGGGGTGGTGGACACGGCGTTCTGGGACGAACGTGGCGGCCGTCCCGAGGCAGCACCGGCACTGACCGCCGAACAGGTCGCCGAGACGATCCTCTTCGCCATCAATCAACCCGGAGGCGTGGACATCAACCAGCTCATCGTGCGTCCTGTCGGCCAGGTCAACTGATCTCGTCCGGCGGCACCGGCGAGATCTGGCGCCAGCTCGCCGCACCGTCATCCTCGCCGGGGGCGAGAAGGTCGGCTTCGACCACATGGTGGCCCCCGGCCCACTGGACCAGCTCGCCCCCATGACCGCCACCTGCCCGGCCTCCCTCCGGACGGCCGCCCGGAGCCTGCGCCACACCGCCGTGGCCATGGTCGGCCTGGGATACCGGACACCGGCCACCGGCAGCCGGTCCTGGCTGTACTTCCCGCAGCCCGACATCCCCTTCTACCGGGCCACGAACTTCAGCAAGTACGCGCCCGGCAACATCCCCGGCGCCGACACGGGGACCTACAGCACCTGGATGACCGAGACCTCCCTTTCCCTCGGCCAGGGCCGCGACCGCCATGCTCTGGTCCGCTCCTGCGACCAGGCGCTTCGCCGTCACGGCCTGGTGCCCGAGCAGGTGCTGCTCGCCAGCACTCATGTCGAGGTGATCCCGTACGCCCACCCGGTCCCCACCCTGGGGCGGGCTGTCGCGGCAAGTTGATGGTCGGCGAGGGCGCTGTGCGGGCTGTCTCGTACCCGTCCAGCAGGCCGGGGCCGAACCCGAGAGGATCGTCGGCGTTCAGAGTGCACCGGGCCGGCTCGCAGCAGAAGCGGGAGAGGATGGCGGGACAGGGAGTCCACGACGCCGAGAGCGACGTTGGATGTGGGGTGGAAGAAGACTCGGGCAAACGGCTCGGGGGATATTGGGCCTCGCCTCCGGCCGCACCGGAGGAGACCACTCCGCTACCTGCCCTCTCCTGCCGAGCGACAGCCATAATCTGCCACGCCGTCCGCGATAAGTACTTGCGATCACTATTTCGCCAAATCGTCTGGACGGGGTGACAGGAGGAGGGGTTGAGTACTGGAGTACCCGCTCGACCATGTCCGACTCGCTGTCCACGCACGTGACTGCATCACCCCCGGTGAGGCCCCTCATCGAACGATGCCCATGGCGGGCCCGCTCCTCGGTCGCACCCACGTGGAACACGTCATCGGCGTACGAAGAACCACAAGTTCCTCCGCAACTGCCGACAGCATGGCGATGGCCCGCATCACGCCGTCGAAGGGTGTCGCCCACAAGAGCCCAACGTGCGCTCGCGGCCAACCATGGCGAACTCCGAGCGCCGCGAAAGGAGTGAGAGGGATGATCGTCACGCCGACGCTTGCGGATGTGCCTGACGCCCCGCCCGCATACCTGTCGGTGTGCTTCTTCGGGCGGTTCACCACCTCGGTGGGCGGGGTACCGGTCGCGCGGTGGAGGGCCGGCAAGTCACGCAGTCTCTTCCAGTACCTGATGCTGCACCGGAACCGGGTGATGACCCGTGACCAGCTGCGGGATGCTCTCTGGCCGGAGGCCGAGTGGCGCGCCTCCTCCAGTTCGCTGAAGGTCGCGTGCTGTGGAGCGCGCAGCACGCTCGGCGCCGGCAAGCAACCGGAGGGCTCCGGATCGCCCATCCTGCTGCTGCACCGGGACGGCGGCTATCTGCTGGACGCCGCTGACACCTGGTGCGACATCGAGGAGTTCCGGGAATGTGTCCACGAGGGAATGCAGCACCGCTCCCACGGCCGCCCCGATCAGGCCACGCGGAGCCTGACACGGGCGTTAGCCCTCTACCAGGGTGACTTTCTCGCCGGTCAGGACGAGGACTGGATCGCCGAGACGCGGGAGTACTACCGGTCGCTGGCACTGGGCGCCCTCGATGTCCTGCGCGAGAACGCGATGAAGCGCGGCGACGCCGAGGCGGTCGTCGCGCTCGGTCAGCGCACGCTGCAGATAGACGCCCTCCACGAGCCCACCTACCAGGCCCTGATCGGCGTCGCGGGCCTGCTCGGCCAGCCGGAGCAGGCGCTGCGCTGGTATCAGTTGTGCGAGCGCCGGCTGCGTCGCCTCATCGGCGTCGAACCGTCCGTTCAGACCCGGCAGGCTCTCCAGCAGGCCCTGAACGGCCTCGGTCGGCCGTTCACGCAGGGCCCCCGTGATGCGTGGCCGGTGGAAGGAAGGGCCAGCGCATGACTGCGGCTTCTCCGACCACGACCCCGCCGGCCGTCGTCGCCCGTCTGCTCGGGCACCTGGACCGGCATGCCGCTGAGCGCCCCGGCGAGCCCGCAGTCCTGACGTCCGACGCCGCCCTCAGTTGGACCGAACTCGCCGCGTCCGTCGCCACGGCGACGCGAGTGCTGCGGGTGCACGGGATCGAGCGCGGCACCGCGGTGGCGCTCACCACCGGACGGGACCGGCACGCGGTCACCGCTCTCATGTCCGTATGGGCGCTCGGGGCGACCGCGGTGCTCCTCGACGAGCGCCATCCAGCGGCTCACATCAGCGAGATCGTCGTCAACTCCGGTGCCGAGTGGATCATCGCGGCCGAACTGACTTCCGCGGTACTCGGACATGGCATTCCCGTGCTGACGACCTCCGACCTGTTCGAGGAGCCCGGTGCGGCCGTCGACGCCCTCGCGGCGGATGCCGGGCCGGTCCGCCCCGATGATGTCGCCTACGTGATCCACACCTCCGGCAGCAGCGGTCGGCCGAAGGGAGTCGATGTCTCGTTCGCGAACCTGGAGGCGTTCCTCGACGCGATCGAGACCCTCGGGATGCCGCGTGGGGGCAACGGCATCAACGCGGTGTCGCCCGCGTTCGACGGCTGGCTGTGGTGCACCCTGCTGTACTTGGTGTTCGGCAACGCCCTCGGCATCGTGGACCTCGCGCGGTCGGCGGCCGACGGGCCCGCCGGCGCGATCGCCGCCCTCGCCCCCCGGGTGGTGTGCCTGACCCCGTCGTTGCTCGCCGCCTGCGAGGCCGGTGTGGACAGCGCCGAGGCGATCGTGGTGGCCGGCGAACCCTGCCCCCCGGACCTGACGAGGCGGCACGGGACCGGTCGCCGCATACTCAACGTCTACGGTCCGACCGAGGCCACCATCGCCGCCACCTGGGCGGACAGCGCCCGGGGCGACGACCTGGACACGATCGGCACGGCGATCCCCGGCTACACCGTCCATGTGCTCGGCCCCGAGGGCCGGCCGGTGCCCGACGGTACACAGGGCGAGCTGTACATCGGCGGCCCCGGGGTCGCCCTCGGCTACCGCAACGAACCCGAGCTGACGGCACGGCACTTCGTGACCGACCCCGAACTCGGGCGCGTCTACGGCACCGGGGACCTCGTCCGGCGCCGGAGCGACGGCCTGCTGGAGTTCTGCGGCCGGAACGACGCCCAGGTCAAGGTGCGCGGATTCCGCGTGGAACTCACCGAGATCGAGCGCCGGGCCATCGGCCCCGGCGTGGCACAGGCCGTCGCCTACCTGCTTCCGGGCGACCGGACCATCGGTCTCACGGTGGTGACCGCCGAGGGTTATCCGGGGGACGGCGCGCTGCGGGACCGGCTCGCCGCGGCACTCCCCGCGCACCAGGTGCCGAGCGGCATCCGGCGGCTGGAGAAACTGCCGCTGACCCCGAACGGCAAGACCGACCGGCCCGCGCTCGCCACGGCGCACGCGGCCGCGGACGGCGCCGGGCCGCACCCGCCGCAGATCACGGACACCCTGCTCGGCACCGTGATGAAGGTCTGGAACTCGGTCCTCGAGCAGTCGGTGACCGACGCGGACGCCAACTTCTTCGCCTCGGGCGGGCACTCCCTGCTGGCCGCCGAGATGATCACCACGCTGCGCCGGGAGACCGGCGTGTCCCTGTCGATGCGCGATCTGCTGGGCAACCCCACCATCCGGAGCTGCGCGGATCTCGTCCGCACCCGGCTGGAAGAATCCGCGGCGGCGTCATGACCTATCTGCGCACCTGGACGAATGACGTGCCGACGACCCGGCCCGTGGTGCTCTGCCTGCCGCAGGCCGGGGCCGGCGCCCTCCAGTTCCAGAACTGGCAGCTCCGGCTCGGCTCCCGAGCCACCGTGTGTGCCGTGCAGCTGCCCGGCCGGGAGGACCGGTGGGGCGATCCGGCGCCGTCCGACATCGCCGAGGTGGTCGAGACCGTGGTCGCGGAACTGACGGACATCGGACTCCTCGGCAGGCCGCTGGTCGTCTTCGGGGACAGTTTCGGCGGACTGCTCGCGTACGAGGTGGCCCGGGCCGTCAGCCCGGCCGCACTCGTGGTCTGCGTCTGCCGGGCGCCGGTCCACTGGACGCGGCAGGGCGGACTGGACGATGACGACGTCGAACAACTGGCGTCCGCGAGCGTCGAAGGCTCCTCCCTGCCGTCTGAGCTCCTCGCCGAGATGCGGGAGATCACCGCCGAGGTGCTGCGGCGCGACGCGGTGCTGTCGACGACCTTCCGGATCCCGCCGGACGCGGAGCCGCTGCGCTGTCCCGTGTACGCGTGGGGCGCCGTCCACGACGAGAAGGTCACCCCCGCGCAGCTCGATGACTGGCGCGAAGTGACCATCCGACCGCTGCGCCGCCACGACTTCGACGGCGGACACCGGATCAGCCGTGAGGACCCGCTCGCGCTGCTCGGACAGCTGTCCGAAGTCCTGACCGATCTCGCCGAGGAGGAGCCCTCGTGACCTCTCAGGCATCGCCGGTGATCGACCTGCTCGATCCCGGCCCCTTCGCGCGCGACGATTTCTGGGACACCCTGGCCTGGCTGCGCGCGCATGCACCGGTGTACCGGCACGAGGGCGGTGGCGCGCCGTTCTGGGTGCTCACGAAGCACCGTGACATCACCGACGTGTACGCGGACTCCACCCATTTCGGTTCCCGCTTCGGCATGCGGATAGGCAGCGACGTGGCCGCCGTGGCGGCGGTCGCCCAGCGCATGCTGATCGTCTCCGATCCGCCGCAGCACACCGCCGTCAAGCGGACGCTGATGGAGTGGTTCGGGCCTGCCCGGATGCCACGCGTCGAAAGGCTCGTACGGCAGGTGGTGGACGAACTGGTGACCGACGACATCCTCGACCGGCCACTGGACTTCATCGAGGTGGCCAAGCGGCTGCCGAATCACGTGGTGTGCGCCTTGATGGACCTGCCCCGGGCGGACTGGGACTGGGTCGGCGCGGTCACCACCGAGGCGTTCGACGACGCGTCGGGCAAGCAGGCCAACACTGAGATCTTCCTGTACTTCGCCGATCTCCTCGCGACGCGCAGGGCTCGGCCGGGCGACGACTTCGTGAGCTGGGTCGCGGCGCACGGCAGGGTGGAGAGCGACGGCGGCCGCCCGCTGACCGACGAGGAGATCATCTTCAACTGCAACGGGGTGCTCTCCGGCGCCAACGAGACCACCCGCTACGTCGCCGCCGGTGCACTCCTCGCCTTCGCGAAGTTCCCCGGGCAATGGGAGCGGCTGCGCGCTCTGGGCGCGTCCGGAGTCCCCGCGGCCGTCGAGGAGGCGCTGCGCTGGACCTCGCCGGGGGTGCACGCGATGCGCACCGTTCTGCGCCCGACGGAGGTGGCCGGGCAGCGGCTGCGGCCCGGAGAGCGGGTCACGCTGTGGAACGCGTCCGCCAACCGGGACGAGGAGGTCTTCGACGAGCCGGACCGGTTCCTCGTCGACCGGAGTCCCAACCGGCACCTGGCGTTCGGCCACGGCAGGCACCTGTGCCTGGGCGCGCGGATGGCGCGCTGTGAACTCGGCGCCCTGTTCGGCCGGCTGGCCGAGCTCGTCGGGCAGGTGGAACTGCTCGGCACGCCCTCGTTCACGCCGTCCAACTTCACCTGGGGAGTCAGCGCGCTCCCGCTCCGGCTCCACCGACGTGCGTAACCAACGGGTAATCGCCTACGCCGACGATGCCGCGAGGACAACCATCTGACGGAGGTCACCATGGGGGAGCCCATCCGCAACATCGTTATCCTGGGCGGCGGCACCGCCGGCTGGATGGCCGCTTCCTACCTTGGGAAGGCGCTGTCCGGCCAGGCGGCCATCAGCGTCGTCGAGGCACCTGCCATCCCGCGCATCGGCGTCGGTGAGGCGACGGTGCCCAACCTCCAGCGGGTCTTCTTCGACTACCTCGGACTGCCCGAAGAAGAGTGGATGAGCCAGTGCAACGCCGGTTTCAAGATGGCGGTCAAGTTCACCAACTGGCGCACGCCCGGACCGGGTGAACCGGTCAGCAGGCAGGACGCCAACGGGTCGGACCACTTCTACCATCCGTTCGGTCTGCTCCCCTCCCCCGACGGGGTACCGCTGTCGCACTACTGGACGCGCAAGCAACTGTCCGGCGCGACCAGTGAGCCCTTCGACTACGCGAGCTTCGTCGAACCGCCGCTGATGGACGCGAAGCGCTCGCCCCGGTTCCTCGACGGCACCCGCTGCACGAACTACGCCTGGCACTTCGACGCCGCCCTCGTGGCCGCCTTCCTCCGTGACTTCGCCACCGTCAAGCAGGGCGTGCGGCACATCGAAGGCACCGTCTCGGACGCCCAGGCCGACTCACGCGGGTACATCGAGTCGGTCACGCTGGAATCCGGCGAGGTGATCGGAGGCGACCTCTTCGTCGACTGCAGCGGCCTGCGCGGTCTGCTGATCAACAAGACGCTCGGCGAGCCCTTCATCGACATGAGCGACCACCTGCTGAACAACAGCGCGGTCGCCACCCAGGTACCGCACGACGACGAGGCGAACGGGATCGAGCCCTACACCTCCTCGATCGCGATGCCGGCCGGGTGGACGTGGAAGATCCCGATGCCGGGCCGGTTCGGGACCGGTTACGTGTACTGCGACAAGTTCGCGGACAAGGACGAGGCCGCCCGCGACCTGTGCGGGCTGTGGGGCCTGGACCCCGAGAAGGTCCCGCTCAACCACATCAAGTTCCGGGTCGGCCGCAACCGCCGTGCGTGGGTGGGCAACTGCGTCAGCATCGGCCTCTCCTCGTGCTTCGTCGAGCCGCTGGAGTCGACGGGCATCTACTTCATCACCGCTTCGCTGTACCAGCTGGTCAAGCACTTCCCCGAGCGCAACGTCGACCCGGTGCTGCGGGACCGGTTCAACCGCGAGATCGTCGACATGTTCGACGACACCCGGGACTTCCTCCAGGCGCACTTCTCGCTGTCCCCGCGTACCGACACGCCGTTCTGGCTGGCCACCAAGGAACTCACCCTGGCCGACCAGATCAAGGAGAAGATCGAGATGTACCGCTCAGGAGTGCCGGTCAATCCCCCGGTGACCGACGAGGGCACCTACTACGGCAATTTCGAGGCCGAGTTCCGCAACTTCTGGACCAACGGCAGCTACTACTCCGTCTTCGCCGGGCTCGGCGTCCGGCCGCGCTCCTCGCTGCCGATCCTCTCGTACCGGCCCGACTCGGTCGCCGCGGCCGAACAGGCCTTCACCGACGTGAAGACCCGCCAGCGCCAACTGCTGTCCGAACTGCCCTCCACCTACGAGTACTTGCGCTCTCTGCACCAGACGGACCAGCCGCGGCACGCCCCCGGGGAGACGCCACGGCGGCGGCAGGTGTGACCCGCACCCCGGCACCGCTCGTCGCGACGGAGGAGACGTTCCGCCGGGTCATGGGCTCGCTCCCGGCCGGAGTCACCGTGGTCACCGCGCCGGCGGACGACGGCCCCCGCGGAATGACCTGTTCCTCGCTGACCAGCGTGTGTCTCGAACCGCCGACGCTGGCGGTGTGCCTGCGCACCGCCAGTTCGACGCTGAGCGCCGCTCTGCGGCAGGGACGCTTCGCGGTGAACCTGCTGCACGGCGGGGCGGAACGTACGGCCCGAGTGTTCTCCACCGACGTCCCCGACCGGTTCGCGCTGGTCGGCTGGCACACATCCGGGACCGGAATGCCGTTGCTCACCGCGGACGTCTGCGCGTACACCGAGTGCGAGGTGAGCCGCGCGGTCGAGATCGGCGACCACACGATGGTCTTCGGCACGGTCACCGAGGCCGGCGTGGTGCCCGGGACGCCTCTCGTCTACGCGCACCGGTCGTTCCGGTCCTGGGACGCCCTGCCCACCACCCCCGAACGCCCGGAAGGCGACCGCTGATGCCCACTCCTGCCGTAGAACCGCTGCCGGCGCTGCTCGCGGACCGGCCGGCCGAGCCCCACGAGCCGCGCGAGCCGCATCGCCCCTGGCACGTCGCACCGGCCGGTGACGTCCTCGGCCGCGACCACCGGTGGTGGTCGGGCGTGTGGGCCGCCCTCCTCGCCCGGCAGAGCGGACACGACCGGGTGTGGCTGGTCGGCCGGGACGGCTGGTACGACATCCCGGTGGGCCAGGAAGCGCCGGTCGGTGACGTGGTCTCCGCCACGGCGAAGGCGCTCGACGGGCCCGCGTTCCAGCCGTCCCGGCCGCCGGCCGCCCCGGTGGCCCTGATCGCGGGCGGGCCGGGGGAACACCGCGGCGCCGGCGACCTCGCTGTGGAGATCGCGGACGGCGCCGTCGGCGTGGCCGGTGACGCCAGGCTGTGGGAGTTCGCGACGCTGCGACGGCTGGCCGGACAGTTGCGGCTGCTCGGCGCGCAGGCGGCGGCCGCCCCGGAAACGCCGCTGACCACGGTGGACCTGCTGACCGACACGGACCGGAAGCTCATCACCGAGGAGTGGAACCGCACCGCCGTCCCCTGGCCGTCGACCGGCTACCTCGACCTGATCGCGCAGCAGGTGCGTACCCGCCCGGACGCTCCGGCGGTCGAACAGGGCGAGCGCGTCGTCTCCTTCGCCGAACTGGACCGGCGCGGTGACCAGATCGCCGGTGAGCTGCGCCGGGCCGGGGTCGAGCCCGGGGACCACGTCGGGCTGTTCTGCCCGCGCGGCGCCGACTACGTGCTCGCCGTCCTCGGCGTCCTGAAGGCCGGCGCGGCGATCGTCCCCCTCGACCCGGTCAACCCGGACGCGCGGATCGCGTTCATGCTCCGAGACAGCGCGGCCACGGCGGTCCTCACGGGCGACGGGCTCGGCGACCGGCTTCCGCAGGGTCCGCCCGTCCTCGACATCGCGGCCACCGCGACCGCGCCCGCCGGGCCCCCGGACACCCCGGTGGCCGCGGACCCCTTCAGCCACCTCATCTACACCTCTGGCTCGACCGGGGAGCCGAAGGCGGTCCTGGAACGCCTGCACGCGATCGAGAACCTGGTGCACTGGACCGGCCGCGCCTACGGGGTGCGGCCCGGCGACCGGGCCTCCTGGCTGTCGGCGCCCGGGTTCGGCGTCCAGATCATGGAGTGGATGCCGCACCTCGCGCTCGGCGCCACGGTGTGCGTCCCCGCCGCGCGCCACGCGCTGTCCCCGGCGCAGCTGCGGGACTGGCTGGTCGCGGAGAAGATCACCCACACCATGCTGGTGGCCGCCCTCGCGGAACCGGCCTGGGCCCTCGACTGGCCCTCCGACGCCGCGCTGCGCATCATGGTCACCACCGCGGAGCGCGTGCACAGCTGGCCGCCCGTGGACACCCCGTTCCGCGTCGTCATGACCTATGGCACCACCGAGAGCACCAACGCGCTGACCTGCCTGGACCTGGGCGCGGGAATCGACCTGACCAGTCAGGCGACCTCCCCGCACGTCAAGGCCGCACATCCGGTGCCCGCGGGTCGGCCGATCGCCAATGTTCGCGCCTATGTGCTCGACGCGCTGGACCGTCCGGTGCCACCGGGACTGACCGGCCGGCTGCTGATCGGCGGGGCCGGCCTCTCCGCCGGGTACCACAACCGGCCCGAGCTGACCCGGAAGCTGTTCCGCCCGGACCCGGTGACCGGCGACGGACTCGTGTACGAGACCGGCGACCTCGCCCGGTACCGCGCGGACGGTGCGATCGAGATCCTCGGCAGAGCCGACGCCCAGGTGAAGATCCGGGGCTTCCGGGTCGAGCTCGGTGAGGTGGAGACGGCCCTGGTCAACTGCCCGGAGGTGGCCGAGGCAGTGGTCACCACCATCCAGACCGGCCAGGGCGGCCGGCAACTGGCCGCCTACGTCACCGCGGCCGACGTCGCCGGACTGGACGGCGCCGCGCTCAAGGCCAGGCTCAGTGAACGGCTGCCGTACTACATGGTCCCGGCGACGGTGACCACGCTGCCGGAGATCCCCCGGCTGCCGAACGGCAAGACGGACCTGCGCGCGCTGCCCGCCCCGGACGCGGCGGGGCAGAGCGACGACGACTTCGTCCCCGCCCGCAGCGAGACCGAGGCCGCCATGGCCGGCCTGTGGGCCGAGATCTTCGACGGCCGGACGATCTCGATGACCGACAACTTCTTCCATCTGGGCGGCCACTCGCTGCTGGCTTTCCGGCTCATCGACGAGCTGCGCGGCCGATTCGGCACCGAACTGTCCATGACGGAGCTGTACGCCAACCCGACCGCGGGCGAGCTGTCCGCGGCCGTGGAGGCGGGTCTGACGGGCTCGGCCGCCTTCGCCGACCTGCCGCCGGTCGAACCGGACCCTGCCGCGCGGTGCGAGCCGTTCCCGCTGAACGACGGACAGCAGGCGATGTGGATCGGCCGCGGCAGCCTGGTCGACCTCGGGAACGTCGGCTGCCACGGATACTTCGAATGGGAGTCGGACGACCTCGACCTCGGCGCGTTCGAGCGGGCCTGGCAGAGTCTGGTCGAGCGCCACGACGCGCTGCGCACCGTCGTACTGGCCGACGGCACCCAGCAAGTGCTGGCGAAGGTGCCCGACTTCGTGATCCGGCACCACGACCTGCGGAACGCAGCGGACCCCGAGCCGGAACTGCTGGCCCTGCGAGAAGTGTTGTCGCACACCATCCTCGACGCGGCAACATGGCCGCTGTTCGACCTGCGGCTGACCCTGCTCCCCGGCGGCAGGACCCGGATCCACCTGGTGCTCGACTTCCTGGTCGCCGACGCCTGGAGCTACTTCCAGGTGATCGTGCCCGAGCTGAGCGAGCTGTACGCGGGCCGGGGCGCGGGGCTCGAACCCCTGCGGCTGACGTTCCGCGACTACGTACTCGGTCTCGCGGCGAACCTGCCGGACAGCGACGTCTATCAGCGCTCCCAGTGGTACTGGCTCGACCGGCTCGAATCGCTTCCCGGCGCACCCCGACTGCCCGAACGCCCATCGCACCAGGCCGAGTTGCCGACACGGATCGAACGGCACAGCGGTACCCTCGCCGCCGAGGACTGGGCGGCGATCAGCGCCCTGGCCGGCGAGCACGGCGTGACCGGCTCCGGCGTGCTCGCCGCCGCCTACGCCGAGGTGCTGCGGTCCTGGTCCGCCGAACCCTCGTTCTGCCTCAACTTCCCGTTGTTCAGCCGACTGCCCCTGCACCCGCAGATCGGCAAGGTGATCGGTCACACGACCACGACGCTGCTCCTGGAGGCCACCGGCGCCGGGGAGACGTTCGCGGACCGCGCTCGGACACTGCAGCAGCGGCTCTGGGCCGATCTCGAACACCGCCACTTCACCGGTATGCAGGTCCTGCGCGCCCTGACCCGCCTGCGAGGAGCGCTCACCCCCGCGATGCCGGTGGTGATGACCAGCCTGGTCGGCTACCCGCCGGACCCGCGGGAGACCACGTTCGGCTCCGCGGTGTACGGCGTCTCCCAGACGCCCCAGGTCAGTCTGGACTTCCAGGTCTTCGAGACCGAGGACGGGGGTCTGCGGTTCAACTGGGACTACATCCAGGCGGTTTATCCCGACGGACTGATCGGCGAGATGTTCACCGCCTTCCTCGACCTGCTGGGCCGGCTCACCACACGCGAGGGCTGGGACGCCGCCGACCTCGGCTACGGGATCACCCGGCCCGCGGTGGCCTCGGCGGGTCCCTCGGCGGCCGTCGGCACGCAGCGCACCGGTGAGGCGTGGGAGCGGTACTGGGCGTCGGTGGACGCCACCGGCCGCGGCGGGGACGTGCTGTGGGACGCCGACGACGCCGAGGAGATGCGCTGGCTCCTGGACACCACGGCACGGCACCTGGACTCGGAGCTGCCGGTCATCGACCTGGGCTGCGGCAACGGCCGGTACGCCAGGGCGCTGGCCACCCGGTTCCGCACCGTGGTCGGGGTCGACGTGTCGCCCACCGCCATCGCCCGTGCGCGCGCGGAGAGTTCGGAGCACGGCGACCTGTCCTTCGACGTCCTCGACCCGGGCGACCTGAACGCGGTCGAGGCACTGGCCAAGCGGATCGGCCCCGCCAACGTCTTCATCCGCGCCGTCCTGCACATCCTGGGCGACGAGGAACGGGCCGCGACGGCCGCCGCGACGGCCGTGCTCACGGGTGGCCAGGGAGGTGTTCTCATGGTCGAACCCGACTACGCCGCCGACTCGTTCGGCTATCTCGGCCATGTGGGCGGTGCCCGCGGCCGGGCCGCCCACCTGGTCAGGCCTCTCGAGGCCGCGGGGGTGCGCCACTCGACCCGCTTCGGCCCGACGGACCTGGACCGTCACTTCCCCCAGGCCCGGTGGCGACGGCTGTCCACGGGACCCGCGCAGATGTACGCCGTCGACCCCGAGTCCGACGGCGGCACGATCCGCGTGCCCGGCTACCTCGCCGCGGTCCGATCCCGTACCGCCGGAAAGTGAGACAGGGCCCGGCGGACGGCGGAGTCGGCCGAACCCGACCGCCGGACCTCTCTTCCCTACTACAATCGGCGCGCTCTGCAAGGCTGTTGCCCACCACGGCGACGTGGGCGGACCCGTCGGCTCCGGCACGAAAGCAGGATGACCCCATGGCCTTCACCGGGATTCCGGACGAGGCGTTCGACTTCTACAAGGAGCTCGCCGAGGACAACTCGACCTCCTTCTGGCACCGCAACCGCGACAGATACGAGCAGGCGGTACGGGAGCCGATGGCGGACCTGGTCGCGGAGCTGTCCCCGGAGTTCGGTGAGATCCGCATGCTGCGGCCCCAGCGGGACACCCGGGCCTCCAACGACAAGTCGCCGTACAAGACGTACCAGGGGGCCCTGGTGGATCTCGAACCGGGCCTGGGCTACTGGCTCCACCTCGACGCCGACGGCCTGCGCGCCACCGGCCGGTACTACTCACGCGCCCCGCAGGAGATGGCCGCCCTCCGCGCGGTGGTGGCCGAGGAGAAGGGCGCGGAACTGCAGTCGCTCGTCGATGGCCTGGAGGGGCTCGGCCACACCGTGGGCGGGGTCGCGCTGCAGACCAGACCGCGCGGGGTATCGGCCGACCACCCGCGGGTGCGGCTGCTGCGCCACCGCACACTGGACATCGGCCGGAGCTGCGACCGGACCACCGCCGGCCGGTCGTCGGCCGCCGGGTGGGTGGCCGGGACCTGGCGCGAGCTGCGCCCGACGCTGGACTGGCTCGCGGTCAATGTCTGCCCGCGGGCACGCGAGTTGCGCGGCGCGGGCGCTTAGCGGCAGACGGAAGGGCCGGCCCGCGGCAACGGGCCGGCCCCTTCTCACGTCTCCGTGCGGCCGGACGGGACCGTCTCACCGGCGGCGGACACCGGGTCGCGGGGCGGGGCGAGGAGCGCCAGCAGCGGGCTGGTCGTGGCCGTCGTGATCAGGGCCACCAGCACCAGGACGGTGAACAGCCGACCGTGGATGATCCCGGCGCTCAGGCCGACGTTCAGCGCGATCAGCTCGGTGAGCCCACGGGTGTTCAGCAGGACCGCGACGGTGGCCGACTCGCGCCGCTCCAGCCGGTTGAGCCGGCTCACCAGATAGCCGGGCACCACCTTTCCGGCGACCGAGATCAGCAGGAGCAGGAGGAGCACGAGGGCACTGTTCCGGTCGAGCGTGCCGAGGTTCAGGGAGAGCCCGGTCACCACGAAGAACAGCGGCAGCAGCAGGTCGGTGGCTCCTTCCATCGCCCGCAGCACGTCGGCGTCGGGTGCCCCGTCGTGTCGCGGCATGAGCAGCCCGGCCAGGAAGCCGCCGAAGACCGCGTGCAGGCCCAGTTGGGAGGTGGCCCAGGCGCAGCTCGTCGCCAGGATGATCGCCACGGGCAGCTGGGAGGCGAACAGGCCGCCGGGCCGGTCCATCCACCGGCTCAGCAGCGGACGGACCACCAGGGCGCCGCCCAGCCCGAGGACGACGGTCAGCAGGACGGTCTTCGGGACCGACAGTCCGTGCGACTCGCCCGGCATCGCGGCGGCGAGCGCGGTCCACGCGCCGATGTCCATGAGACCGGCGGCGGACAGCGCGACGACGCCGGCCCGCGTCCCGGCGATCCCGGTGTCCCGGATGATCGCCGCCAGCACCGGCAGAGCGGTGATCGACACGGCGACGGCCATGAACAGCACGAAGGAGCGGGAGCCGACGGCGTGTTCTCCCACCGCGGAGAAGACGGACGGCAGGAACTCGACCATGCCCACGCCCAGGGTCATCGGCACGAGCAGGGCCACGGCCGCCACCGACAGGGTCGTCCTGCCGCTCGCGCGCAGGGACCGGAGGTTGAGCTCGTAGCCGACCACGAACATGAAGGTGACGATGGCGACCTGGGCGAGCACGGACAGATACGGCAGGGCGTCCGGCGGGAACAGCCGGCCGGTCGGATTCCCCGGGAGCCGGCCCAGCAGAGTCGGGCCGAGCACCACCCCGGTCAGGATCTGCCCGATGACCGCGGGCTGGCCGAGGCGTCTGGCCAGCCCGCTGAGCAGCGTGGAGACGAGCAGGATGACGGCGATGTCGCCCAGTACGGCGGTGGTGACGTCAGCGATGCTCAACGTGGGACTCCTGGTGGTCGGTCACGGCCATGGCGTCGGCGTCCGCGCGGTGAGGCTCGGGGGACGGCGGAGGCCCCGTCCTGTCAGGGGATGCGGGGTTTCCCGTACCCCGGGACGGGGTGCTCGGCGCAGATGCGGCGGACCTCGGCCTGGATCTTGGCGGTCGTGCTCGGGTGCACGGCCCCGGCGGTGCGCAGTTCCTCGACCACGTCCGCGACGAGCTCGGCGCACTGGGCGGCCGTCTCGGGCGAGACGCCGCGTGCGGCCAGCGTGTTGGTGCCGATCCTGATCCCGCCGGTGACCCGGGGCGGCGTGTCGTCGCCGGGCACCCGGTTCCGGTTGACCAGGATTCCGCAGGCCTCCAGGGCCTCCTCGGCGTCCGCGCCGCTGACGTGCTCGGGCCGGAGGTCGGCGAGGACCATATGGGTGTCGGTGCCCCCCGTGATCACACACAGGCCGCGCCGGTCGAGCTGCTCCGCGATGGCCGTGGCGGTGTCCAGTACCCGCGCCATCAGCGCGCGGAAGGCGGGCCGGGCGGCCGCGTGCAGGGCCCTCGCCTTGGCCGCCACGTTGCCGAGGTCCGGCGTGCCCTGGACGAGCGGGAACACCGCGCGGTCGGCCAGCTTGCGCAGCGGCAGCCGGCCGTCCGGTCCGGGCCCGTCCGCGTCCCTGCCGAGCAGGATCAGGCCACCCCGCGGCCCGTAGAGCTGCTTGTAGGTGCTCGTGGTGGTCAGATGCGCGTGGTCGACCGGGCTCGGGTGCAGTCCGGCGGCCACCAGGCCCGCGATGTGCGAGATGTCCGCGATCAGGTACGCGCCCACCGTGTCGGCGATCTCCCGGAACCGGGCGAAGTCGATCTGCCGGGGGTAGGCGCTGGCGCCGGCGATGATGACCTTCGGCCGGTGCTCGTCGGCCAGTCCGGCGATCTGTTCGTAGTCCAACAGGTCATCGGCGCCCGTGCGGTAGTGGACGGAGCGGAAGTAGCGTCCGGTGACCGAGGCGGCCGAGCCGTGCGACAAGTGGCCACCGCAGTCCAGGCCGAGGCCGAGAATGGTGTCGCCGGGCTCCAGCAGCCCTGTGAGGACGGCGAGGTTCGCGGAGGATCCCGAGTGCGGCTGGACGTTCGCGGCCCGGGCCCGGAAGAGCGCCCGGGCCCGGTCGAGGGCGAGGCGCTCGACCTCGTCCGCGATCTCGGCTCCCGCGTGGTAGCGGCGGCCCGGATACCCCTCCATGGTCAGGTTGGCCAGCGATGAGCCCGCGCAGGCCAGGACCGAGGGCGGCGCCACGCTGGAGGAGGCGACCAGCACCAGGGTGTCGTGCTGCCGGACGTCCTCGCGGGCGAGCAGGTCCGCGAGCACCGGGTCGTCCTCGGCGAGCGCGCTCGGAGGCCGCCCGGTGCCGGTGGCCGGTCGTGTGGGCGGCTCGGCGAGCGGACGCGGGACCGGTGCCGTGGCCGGCTCCTCGCGCGGACTCATGTCCGGCTCCCCGCGTCCGGCTCCCCGGCCGGTTCTGCGTCCGGCTTCTCGTCCGGCTTCTCGTCCGGCTCCTCCAGGGTGTGCAGCAGCCGGGCGACCCGGATCGCCTGCGGGCCGGCGGCCGGATCGCCGGCGATCACCGACGCGAGCTCGCCGAGAACTGGATTGGCGAACACGGTGCGGATCGGCACCGGGGCGCCGAGCAGGTCCTGCAGGCGGGAGGCCAGTCGGGTGCCGCTGAGCGAATCGCCGCCCAGCCGGAAGAAGTTGCCGTTCGTGGGGACCTCGTCGAGCCCGAGCAGCTCGGCCACGCAGGCGGCGACCAGCTCCGCCAGCAACCCGACGTCCGTTCGCGGCGCGTCGTCCGTCCCTGCCTCGGGCTCGGCCGCCTCTTCCGGGGTGGCCGCGAGCCGCGCGAGCGCCAGGCGGTCCACCTTTCCGTTGGCCGTGAGCGGCAGTTCGGGCAGCAGCCTGATCGCGGCGGGCACCATGGCGGCGGGCAGTTCCGCGGACAGGTGCTCGCGCAGCGCGTCCGCGCTCAGGCGTGCGCCCGTCTCCGGCACGACGAAGGCCTGCAGCCGAACCACGTCGGCGCTGCTGCGCGGCGCCGTCACGACCGCGGCCCGCACACCGTCGGCGCGGTGCAGCAGCGCCTCGATCTCGCCGAGTTCGATCCGTTGCCCGGCGACCTTGACCTGGAAGTCCTCCCGGCCCAGGATCTCGATCCCGCCGTCCGGCAGCAGGCGTCCGAAGTCACCGGTCAGATAAGCGCGTTCACCGGTCCCCGGCAACGTGACGAACTTGGCCGCGGTGCGCTCGGGGTCGTTCAGGTAACCGAGAGCCAGGCCCAGCGGGCTCGCCACGGCCATCTCGCCGCGTGCCCACGTCGGGCGCGGCCGCAGGTCCCGGTCCACTATGTAGTACCGCTGGTTGGCGATCGGCTTTCCGTAGGGGATGCTCGTCCACTGCGGGTCCACCGCGTCGATCGGGTGGAAGAGCGACCAGCAGATGGTTTCGGTGGGGCCGCCCGATCCGACGACGCGCAGCCGCGGCGCCTGGGCGCGGGCCCGGCCAGGCAGGTCGAGCGGAATCCAGTCGCCCGACACCACCGCGAGCCGGAGGGTTGCCAGCGGCCTGTCGTCGCGCGACTCGGCCTCGCCGACCAGCAGTTCCAGCAGCACCGGTACCGAGTTCCAGAACGTCACCCGCTCGTCCCGCACGAGTTCCGCCCAGACGTCCGGTTCGGCGCGCCGGAACGGCGGCGGGACGACGACGGTGGCCCCGCAGGCCAGCGGGCCGAACACGTCGTAGATCGACGCGTCGAAGTGCAGGCCGGAGAGCGCGAGGAGCCGGTCCGCCGGGGTGACCGCGAACCGTCGCCGTACGTCCCGTACGAGGTTCGCGACCCCGCGGTGCGCCACCACGACGCCCTTGGGTTCCCCGGTGGATCCCGAGGTGTAGATGACGTAGGCCGGGTCGTCGGGCCCCTGGACGGGGGTGAGCGGAGCGGTGGAGGCGGTCTCGAAGTCGGTGTCGGCCCGCAGCACGGTCGTCCCGGCCGGCAGGTCGAGCTCGTCCCTCAGGCGGGACTGGGTGAGGACGATGCCGGCACCGGCCGACTCCAGCAGCCGGGCGACACGTCCCCGCGGTGACGCCGCGTCGATCGGCAGGTAGGCACCGCCGGCGGCCAGGATGCCGTACACCGCGGCGTACTGCTCCCAGCCCTTCTCCATCACCACGCCGACCAGGTCCCCGGGTCGGACGCCCCGCTCACGCAGCGTGTTCCCGATGCGGTACGCGTGACGGGCCAGCTCGTCGTAGGTCAGCCGCAGACCGGACGCCACGACCGCCTCCGCGTCGGGGGTGCTCCGCGCCTGGGCGAAGAACCGCTCCTGGAGAAGCACGGCGGGCACCGGTTCGGCGGTGTCGTTGGTCTCGTTCCAGACCGCCCGGTCACGCCTGCTCCGCATGTCGGCGAACGGGGCGTCCCAGACGCCGTGGCCCGGCTCGTCCGCGAGCATCCGCCCCACCAGGTCCAGGAACGCCTCGAACGCGCCCTCGACGACGCCGGGCGCGAAGGCCCCGGACCGGTGGTCCCACACCAGCCGCAGCTCCCCGTCCTCCGGCCGGATCTGGAAGTCCAGCGACACTTGCGGGGTCTGCGTGATCGAGTGCACCTCGGTACCGAACTCGGTGATGGACCGGGCGGCGGACGGCAGTCCGAGGAGGCTGGTCACCACGACCGGCATGGCCGCGGCGGCGAGACCGCGGCGCCGGGCCAGCTCGCGCAGCACCTCCACGCCGTTCACGCTCGCGTGCCGGGTGTCGGCGCGCAGCCGCGCGGCCAGGGCGACGATCCGTTCGGCCACGGTCCGTCCCTCGGGCCGCGCTTCGAGCAGGATCGGGTTGGTGTAGTCGCCGATCACGTCCTCGATACCGGGGACGTCGAACCGCTGGAAGACCGGCACGTTGAGGGTGAAGGCGGGATCGGAGCTCCACCCGCGGAGCACCTCGGCGAACGCGCCGACGAGCAGTTCCGTCTCGGTGAGGCCGTGGGCGAGGGCACGCTCGCGCAGCAGCGCGAACTCCTCGGCGGGATAGCGGACCGTGCACCGTTCGAACTGCCCCGGCCCCTGCGCGCCGTACCGCGCCGCAGGCAGGTCGGGCGCGGGCGGAAGGCCGTCGAGGCGCTCCTGCCAGTACGCCCAGTCGGCCCGCCAGCGCGCTCCGCCGCGTACGTCCTCCTCCAGCCACCGGGCGAAGTCCCGGAAGGCGAGCATCTGGGTTGCCAGTGCCGCGTCCGGATCGTCGTAGAGCGTGACCAGGTCGGAGAAGAGGTTGAGGAAGAGGCTGCTCGCGTCCATGAGCTGGAGGTCGATGCCGAGCTGCACCCGGACCCGGCCGGACAGCAGCACCACCCGCAGGTCGAACATCGGCCAGGTCCCGGGGTCGAGAGCGCGGTGGCCGCGCTCGGCCCGGCTCTCCTCCAGCCGCCGTACCGCGTCCGCGTCCTCGCGCAGGTCCTCGACCGTGATCGGCACCGGTCCGGGGCGCTCCAGCACGTGCTGGGTGCCGTCCGGGCGCACCACGGTGCGCAGTCCGGGATGGTGGGCGACCAAACGCTCCCAGGCACGGCGGTACCGGGCCAGGTCCAGCTCGGGCCGCTCCCACTCGAAGTACCCGTAGCACCCGATGTCGCCCAGGTCGACGGCATCCGCGCGGCCCACCCACAGCGCCTGCTGCGTGGGCGTCAGCGGGAACGGTTCGCCGGCGTCGTCCGGTTCCGGCACCAGTGGTG
The DNA here is from genome assembly GCF_040607335.1 of Streptomyces sp. NPDC005303. NCBI lineage: Bacteria > Bacillati > Actinomycetota > Actinomycetes > Kitasatosporales > Streptomycetaceae > Streptomyces > Streptomyces sp. NPDC005303. The sequence goes on from NZ_JBEXGM010000010.1 coordinate 197,880, forward strand.
GCAGCACGGCCGCCTCACCCCCGGTCGCGGCAGCGCCGTCCGGTGCGAGGAGCGTGCTGTCCCCCGGGACACTGATCGTCATCGCGACTCCTCGAACATGGCGGCGGACAACAAGGCCCGACTCTAGGAACCGCAGTTACCCGGGGGTTACGTCACCGGCTGATAACCGACGGGGCCGATGCTGCGCGCATGGAGAGTACGAGCGCAAGGATTCCCGCGGTGGCCCGTCGTTCACGCTCGGTCCAGTGGATCGACGGCGACTGGCGTGCCGCGCGGTCCGACGAAGTCGTCCCGGTCGTGGATCCGGCGACCGGTCTCACCCTCGCGGAGGTCCCCGCGGGCGGGAGGGAGGATGTGGACGCCGCCGTCGCGTCCGCCGCCCGGGCGTTCCCCGCCTGGTCCGACACGCCCCTGGAGGAACGCCTACGGCACCTCGACCGGCTCGCCGAGCTGCTCGAGAAGCACGCCGACACTGTGGCCGGCGTGCTGACCGCGGAGACCGGGATGCCGGTGACCCTGGCCCGGCACGCGCAGGTCCCCTTCGGCCTGGAGGCTCTCCGCTCCTCCACCGAGGCCGCCCGGGAGCACGTCTGGGAGCAGCGGATCGGCAACTCCCTGGTGCGCTCCGAGGCCGCCGGACCCGCCGGGTGCATCACCCCGTGGAACGCGCCGGTGGCGCTGAACCTGCAGAAGGTCCCCGCCGCGCTGGCGGCCGGCTGCACCGTGGTGCTCAAGCCCAGTGAACTGGCGCCGCTGAGCGCCTACCTGCTGACCGAGCTGCTCGCGGAGACCGACCTGCCGCCCGGGGTGTTCAACCTCGTCTGCGGGACGGGCCCGCAGGCCGGCGAGGCGCTGGCCGCCCACCCCCAGGTCGCCGTCGTGTCCCTGACCGGCTCGATCCGCTCCGGACGCCGGGTCAGCGAGCTGGCCGCGCCCCGAGCTGCCCGGGTCAACCTCGAACTGGGCGGCAAGAGCGCCTCGCTCGTGCTGCCCGACGCCGACCTTCCCGCCGCGGTGGCCGCGACCGTCGAGCAGGCGAACTTCAACACCGGCCAGGTCTGCTTCGCCTGGAGCCGCCTCCTGGTCCCGGCCGACCGGTACGACGAGGCCGTGGCGCTCGCGGCCGGCACGGCCGGGGCCCTGCGGGTCGGCGACCCCTGGGATCCGGCCACCCAGATCGGACCGCTGATCCACCCTCAGGCGGCCTCGCGGGTGCGCGGCATCCTGGACGAGGCGGTCGCCGGCGGCGCGACCCTGGTCACCGGCGGCGGCACCCCGGCCGGGGCGGCCGGCGGCGGCTGGCTGACCCCCGCCGTCCTCGCCGGCCTGCCGACGGGGGCGCGGGCGGTCGTCGAGGAGGTCTTCGGCCCGGTCGTCGTGGTGCTGCCCTACCGGGACGAGGACGACGCGGTCCGGATCGCCAACGACACCGGCTACGGCCTGTCGGGCGCCGTGTGGTCGGCCGACGTGGTGCATGCCACCGCGGTGGCCGGGCGGCTGCGCACGGGCCGGGTGGACGTCAACGGCGCCCCGTTCAACATGCGCGCGCCCTTCGGCGGGTACAAGAGCTCCGGCAACGGCCGCGAGCTCGGCACCTGGGGCCTGGCCGCCTTCAGCGAGACCAAGGCGATCCAGCTTCCGCCCACCGACGAGGACCCGGCCGGCCTCACGCTCAGCTCGACGGCGGGCTGAACATTGCCGCGCCGGGCCGAGCGGCCGTCAGATCCCGGACAGCAGCTCCGCCAGCTCCTTGGGCCGTGACAGCATCGGCCAGTGCCCGGTGGGCAGGTCTGCCATGGTCCAGCCCGGACCGGCCAGCATCGAGAAGGCCGGCAGTCCGGCCGCGACCATGGCCTCGACCTGCTCGGTCGTGAAGGTGGAGGCGATCAGTGTGCGGGGGGTGTTCGGGATCTCGGCGGGCCTGCGCGCGGGCTCCAGCAGCATCGCGGCGGGCTGCGCCGAGGCACGCCCGCGCATCAGCGCCAGGTCCCGCTCCGAGAGACCGGCCAGGGAGACCGGGTCACGCTGCTGGTCGTCCCCGTCGAAGGGCCGGGCCGGCAGCAGCCATCCCTGTCCCTCCGCCTCGATCTGCCGCCGCTGTTCCGCCTGCGCCTCTGGCGGGAGGAACTCGATCTGCGCCATACCGTCCGGGAACGGGGCGGTGTCCACGTAGACGATGTGCCGCAGCCGCTCGGGTACCCGGTCGGCGGCTGCGGTGCCCGCGATCGTCGCGCCGCTGTGCAGGACGAGCACCACGTCGTCCAGGTCGCCGATCGCGTCGGTGATGTCGGCGATGTGGGTGGTGATGCCCACGTCGGGCGTCGCCTCGCCGGCGCGCTCGCCCTGGCCTGTCAGCGACACCGTCCGCACCTCGTGGCCGGCGTCGCTCAGCAGCCTTCCGGTTTCCTCCCAGACCCAGGGACCGAAGAAGAACCCGGGAACCAGCACATACGTCGACATCCACGCTCTCCTTGCTTCGCCACATGCTCCGACCCTCCGACGGTAGACTCGTATCAGGACGAAATCGGTCCGGATACCCGTCGGGAGAAGAGGGGTTGTGCCGAAGGAGCGACCCACGGCGCGCGTCCTGGCGATGCTGGAGCTGCTGCAGGACCGGCCCGGAATCAGTGGCGCCGACCTCGCGCAGCGGCTCGGTGTGGGCGAGCGAACCGTCCGCCGTTACGCCGCCCACCTCGCCGATCTCGGCATCCCGGTCACCGCCGAGCGTGGACGCTACGGCGGCTACTGGCTGCCGCCCGCCTTCCGGCTGCCGCCCCTCGCGCTCACTGACGGGGAGGCGGCCGCGGTCGTCCTCGGGCTGCTGGCGGGCTCCCCGCACGGCCTGCCCGGCAGCGCCACCGAGAGCGCCCTCGCCAAGATCAACCGGGTGCTGCCCGAGTCCGTCGCGGACCAGGTCACCGCGCTGCGCGACACGTTCGCCCGTACCCGCCCCGACGGGCAGGCCACCGCGCCCGACTCCCGCATCGCTCTGGGTCTGGCCACCGCGGCACGCGATCGCCGCCGGGTCCGCATCACCTACCAGTCGTGGCACGGCGAGACATCGGCGCGTGACCTGGACCCGTACGGCCTGGTCCTGCACGGCGGCCGCTGGTACGTGACCGGGCTGGACTCGCTCCGCGCCGCGATCCGCGTGTTCCGTGTCGACCGCGTCCGCTCCCTGGAGCCCGCCGAGGATCCGCGCGCCGACCCGCCGCCTCCCGGGTACGACCCGGCCGCGCAGCTCACCGAGGCCCTCGGCGAAGTCGCCGGCCGGCACCGGGTCCGGGTGCTGCTGCACACCACCCTGGACCAGGTCACGCGCCGTGTGCCGCCGGCCGCGGCGACCCTTGTCCAGACCTCCGGGGGAGTACTGCTGGAGACGCGCGCCGAGCGGTTCGACACCATGGCCGGCTATCTGGCGGGGCTCGGCTGCCCCCTCACCGTCCAGGAGCCGGCGGAGCTCCGCGAGGCCCTTGCGGAGCTGTCCGACCGGCTCGCCTCCTGCGCGGCCCGCACCGGCGAACCATGATTCCCGGCGTGGGAGTTCAGTGTTTGACAGCCGTGATCATGGCATGCTCCATGGGCAGTCCCCCGACAGCACCGACCTGGTCGAAACCGGCCTTCCGCAGCATCCGCTCGTAGTCGGCGACCGGGTACGCCATCCCCTCGCCCGTGGCGATCACGTTCAGGAACAGGGAGAGCGAGGTGGCGATGACGCCACCCGCCTCGTCCGGCGCCGTGTTGCACGAGTAGATCAGCACTCGGCCGCCGGGACCGAGCGTGTCGTAGGCCTTGGCGAGCAGCGTCTCCACCCGCTGGGCGTCGAAGACATCGAGAACGCTGCTGAACAGGATCGCGTCCACGCCGGCCGGGAACGGGTCGATGAACATGTCTCCGGGCTGGAAGCGCACCCGGCCGTCCACCCCGGGCGGCAGTTCACGCGCGGCGAGCCGCGTCACCGACGGCAGATCGAACACCGTGACCTTGATCCCCGGGAAGTGCCCGGCTATGGCGGCCGCCTTGGCGCCGCTGCCCCCACCGACGTCGAGCAGGTGCCCGGTGCCCTCGAAGTCCGCGGTGTGCAGCAGGCCGTGCATCTCCTGGTGGGCGAAGGCGGCGATCGACTGGTGCAGGATCGCCTCGGTCTCCGGGTCGGCGCCGAGCCGTTCGTAGACCGAACCGCCCTCCCCCGCGTGCACCTTCAGCCCGTCGTTGGTGCCCGAGCGCAGCGCCTGCGTCGTGTGGGCCATACCGGCGTAGTCGGTGCGGTGGCGGGAGAGGAAGATGTTGCGCCAGCTCTCCGGGCCCCTCGGTGCGAGGAACCGCTCCGCGAGCGGCGCGTTGCTGTACCGGCCCTCCGTCCTGACCAGGAGGTCGATCGCGCATAGCGAGGCGAGCAGGACGCGCATCTTGTGCGGGGCGATGTCGGCCTGCTCCGCGAGTTCGTCGAGGGTGGCCCCCGGGTGCGCGGACAGGTGCCCGAACACGTCCAGCTCCAGGCCCGCCACGACGGCGTTGAACAGCGTGTGCCCGTGGGCGACGAGCAGGAACCGCTGGTACGCCTCGTCTTCGGAAGAGATCGCCATGGCGGTGTGTTCCTCCTGGTTCGGTTCGGTCTTGTCGAGTTCGTCCAGCAGCGCCGCCACTTCGTCGTCGCTCATCGCGTCGACCTGGCGTTCGAGTTCGTCGGTGACGTTCCCCTCGTCCACCAGCGCGGCCAGCGCTTCGACGGTCGGTGCGGCCAGGAAGGCGGCGAGGCCGACGGTGGCCCCCCTGCCGGTGGTCACCCGGTGCAGCATCTTGACCGCGAGCAGGGAGTGACCGCCGGCGCCGAAGAAGTCCTCGTGCACACCGACCCGTTCGCGCTCCAGCAGTTCGGCCCAGAGCTGCGCCAGCCACTCCTGCGTCGGGGTGGACGGCGGATCACCGGCGTCCTCGTCCTCGGCGAGAACGGTGTCCGCGAGGTCCAGCTCCGCCAGCGCGCGCCGGTCCACCTTGCCGCTGGAGTTGTGGGGGAACTCCGGCAGGGCGACGATCCGGGCCGGCACCATGTACGCGGGCAGCCAGGCACGCACCGCGTCCTTGAGTTCCGCCTCACCGGTCCGCGCGTCACCGGCGAGCCGCACGAACGCCACCAGCCGCAGGTCGCCGTCGCCGAACTCCCGGCCGAGAGCCACGGCCTCACGCACCCGGTCGTCACGCTCCAGCGCCTCGGCGACCTCGTCCGGCTCGATCCGGTGTCCGCGGATCTTGAGCTGGTGGTCCACGCGCCCGTGGCAGCTGAGCGATCCGTCGGCGTGACGCCGGAAGAGGTCGCCGGTGCGGTACAACCGCTCGCCGGTCACCGGATGCCGCACGAAGCGCTCGGCGGTCAGCTCCGGCTCATCGAGATATCCGCGGGCCAGTCCGGCGCCCCCGAGGAACAGTTCGCCCAGCACACCGGAGGGCACCGGTCGCAGGTCCTCGTCGAGGACGTGCGCGGTCGTGCCGGCGATCGGCGGGCCGATCAGCGGGGCGACGCCGTCCCATCGCCGGACCAGCGAGTAGACCGTGGTCTCCGCCGGGCCGTACAGGTTCCACAACGGACCGACGGCGGCGCGCAGCTCGCGGGCGAGTTCGACGGGCAGCGCCTCTCCCCCGGACAGCACGGAGCGCAGCCCGGACAGGTCGGCCCCGGCGTCGAGCAGCATCCGCCAGGTGGACGGCGTGCCGTGCTGCACGGTCACGCCCCGCAGCAGGGCCGCCAGCCGGTGCGCGTCCCGCGCGTCATCACGTCGGCACACGGTCACCGCCGCGCCGACGGCCGGGGGCAGGAACAGCTCGATCACCGAGCCGTCGAACGGCAGGCTGGCCAGCGCGAGGGTCACGTCGCCCGCGCGCATGACGTCGAGCTCGGCCATCGAGGCGAGGAAGTTCCCCAGGCTGCGGTGGGTGACCGCGACGCCCTTCGGACGCCCCGTCGAACCAGAGGTGTACATGACGTACGCCAGCCGGTCCGGATCCTCGGGCCCCGGGTCCCGGGTGAACGTACGGTGCGGCAGTGCGCGGACGTCCAGCGACGGAGGCGGTGACGGGAAGTCCGGCAGTGCGGCCCCCGCGGTCAGCAGCAGCCGCGCGCCGCTGTCGGTCAGCACGCGGGCGAGCCGCGCCGCCGGATACTCCAGCTCCAGCGGCAGGTACACGCCGCCGGCCTTCCAGACGCCGAGTACCGCCGGCAGCAGCTCGATCGAACGGCCCGTGCCGATGGCCACCACGGGTTCCGTGCCCGGGACACGCTCCCGGACCGCCGCGGCGACGGCGTCCGACGCCGCGTCCAGCTCGGCGAAGCTGAGGACGGCGCCGTCACAGCGCACGGCGGGCGCGTCGGGCCGCAGCGCGACCTGACGGGCGAACATCTCGCCGAACGTCGTCTCGTGTGCCGGCCTGCCCGGTACGGCGGCCGCCCGCAACGCCGCCAGGCGCGCGGCTTCGGACTCCAGCGGGTACCGGCCGATCGGCAGGTCGGGCTCGGCCGCGATGCCGGCCAGCAGGGCGGCGTACCGTTCGAGCAGCCGCTCGGCCGTCGCGGCCTCGTACAGGTCGCAGTTGTAGTCGAGCCGTCCGCCGAGGCCCTCGCCCGACTGCTCCACGGTCAGTTCGAGGTCCAGCCGCGCGGTGTTGTTGCAGAACGCCACCGGGCGCAGGCTCAGTTCGGGGGTGACGGCCACCTCCGCGTCCCCGAGCGGCAGGCTCCCCATGCTGAACAGCACCTGGTAGAGCGGATTCCGGGTGATGTCCCGCGCGCCGCCGAGCCGTTGGACGAGCGACCCGAACGGCAGGTCCTGGTCGGCCAGGACGGCCACGAGGGAGTCCTGGACCCGGTCGACGAGTTCGCCGAACCGCGGTCCGTCGGCTGAGTCGATCCGCATCGGCAACGTGTTGGCGAACGGGCCGATCAGCGCCTCGGTGCCCGGCCGAACGCGCCCGGACACCACGACCCCGGTCACCGCGTCGTCCAGCCCGCTGTACCGGGCGACGAGCACGTGCAGGGCCGCGAGCATGACCGGGAACAGCGTGACCCCGCGCTTCCTGGCCAGCTCACGCAGGTCCGTGGCGACGGCCCCGGGCAGCTGGAACGGAACGCTGCGCCCGTTGAAGGTCTGTACCGCGGGTCGGGCACGGTCCGTGGGGACGAACGCCGCCCCGGCTCCGGTCAGCCTGGCCCGGTAGGCCTCGATGCGGTCGTCGGCCTCGTCGAGGCGGCGCTGCTGCCAGGCGGCGAAGTCCGCGAAACGCGTGTTCAGCGGCGGGAGTTCGGGAGCCGTACCGGCCAGCCTGGCCCGGTAGGCCACGCTCAGCTCCTCGATGAGAACTCCGACAGACCAGCCGTCGGCGGCGATGTGGTGCACGATCCACAGCAGCAGGTGGTCCTGCGGCGCGAGCGGAATCAGCTCGCTGCGGACCACAGGGCCTTGCTCCAGGTCGAACCGGAGGCGGGCGCGCTCCTCGGCGTAGGCGAACGCCGCCCGCTCCCGCTCGGCCTCCGTCGCGTCCGGCACCGGCAGGGGCACGACGGACAGTTCGGGCGGCGGCCCGGGGACGGCCATCGCGGTTCCGTCCTCGAACCGGAAACGGCAGGAGAGCACCGGGTGCCGCTCGGTGACGTCCGCCAGGGCCAGCCGCAGCGCGGGAACCGACAGCGGACCGGTCAGCCGGAGGGCGAAGGGCACCACGTACGGGGCACCGTCACCCGTCCAGAGCCGGTCGAGAAAGAGCTGGTGGGCCTGGCCCGGCCCGGCGGGTGCGGCGGTCGGCTCGGGGGCCGGCCCGGCGGGTCCGGCGGACTCGGCCGATCGCGCGGCGGGCTCGGCGGCCGCCCCCGCGCGGCCGAGGAACGCGGCACGTTCCTCGGCCGTCATCCCGGCGAGCCGTTGGAGCGCGTGTCGCATGGGGAACTCCTCTCGTCGGGTTCCCCGGCCTCCGGCCGGGGAGGGGAAAGGCGCGTGACCGGGCGCGCCGGGCCCCGCCCGGGCCGTTCGGAACGCGCTCCCGGCCGGTGCCGGCCTGATGCGGAGGACGGGCCCTAGGCGGCGAGCGGCACGGTCGCCTCGTCGGCGGCCGCGGGCTTGATCGTGCGGTGGGTGATCAGGTAGCAGACGACCGCGCCCACCACGAGCACCGCACCGGCGATCACGAAGGAGAGGGACCGGCCCTCCTCCGCCGCCTTCGCGGCGCCGGTGCCCGAGACGCGCAGCGCGTGTGCGTGGCTCAGCCCGATGGTCATGATCACCGAGAGGCCCAGCGACTGGCTGATCTGCTGAAGCGACGTCAGCACACCGGAACCGAGGCCCGCGTTCTGCGGGGAGACGTCGTCGAGCGCGGAGAGCTGGAGTGCGGGTGCCGCGAGGCCGGAACCGAACGCGGCGAGCGCCATCCCCGGCAGCAGGCCGGTGACGAAGCCGCTGTCCCCGTCTAGCAGGCTGAAGAGGAAGATCCCGACCCCGATGACGAAGAGCCCCACCGAGAGCAGCAGACGCGATCCGAGCACCGGCATCAGCCGGGTGGAGAGCACCAGCCCGGGAGCGAACAGGACGGTGTACGGCAGCCAGGCCAGGCCGCTCTCCAGCGGCGAGTAGTGCGAGGTCTGCTGCATGAACAGCACCACGAGGAAGAACATCACCGAGGTGGAGACCGCCATGAACACCTGCCCCGCGTACCCGGTCAGCCGGATACGGCTGGTGAAGAACCCCAGCGGAATGAGCGGATTCGCGCTGCGCAGTTGCAGGAGGGTGAACACGCCGAGAGCGACGATGCCGCCGACCAGGGAAACGAGCACCGAGGCCGAGCTCCAGGGGTGGGTGATGCCGTTGAGCAGGCCGTGCACGACGGCGATCATGCCGCCGGTGAGCAGTACGGCGCCGAGCCAGGTCGTCCGCCCGCCGGCCGTCGCCGTCTCCTTGGTCTCCGGCACCAGCTTGAGGGTCATCACCAGCGAGATCACGCACGGCGGGACCCCGATGTAGAAGATCCAGTGCCAGCTCGCCAGGTCGGTGAGGATCCCGGACAGCAGTACGCCCGAGGCGGCGCCGAGGCCTGCCAGCCCTCCCCAGATACCCAGCGCCTTGGTCCTCTCCCGCTCGTCGGTGAAGAGCAGCGCCACCATGGACAGGGCGGTGGGAGCCGCGAGTGCTTCACCGATGCCCTGCGCGAACCGGCTCCCGATGAGCATGGCCGACGAGGTGGACAGCGCGGCCGTGAGCGAGGACACGGCCAGCAGCGCTGCGCCGGCGGTGAACACGCGGCGGCGTCCCACGAGGTCGCCGAGCCGGCCGCCGAGCAGCAGTAGACCGCCCGCGGCGATGAGGTAGGCGTTGACCACCCAGGTCAACTGGGACTGGCTCAAGTCCAGGTCGCGCTGGATCGACGGCAGCGCCACGTTCACGTTCGTCGCGTCCAAGAAGATGATGAACTGGACGAGAGCCAGCCCGATCAGAGCCTTCCAGCGAAGAGGATTCGGCGCTGGTACGGCCTCGGTGTCGCCAGCCATCTGTGCTCCTGGTTCGTCGTGCGCGGTCATGGGTCGTGGAACGCGCGGTACGGTACGAACGATCAGTTATGAGCCGGTTACGCAGGCCGGTTTCGCAGATGAGCGGTCAGTGCCCGCAGTGTCGCCGATTCGTAGACGTCACGGACAGCTGCCCGCGCGAGGCCCCGGGCGCGCAGCTCCGCGACGAACCTGCTGATGGTCACCGAGTCGGCGCCCCTGTCGAAGAGGTTGTCGTCGCCGCGGACTCGCAGCCCGGTGAGCTGCTCCCAGATCCCGGTCAGCAGGTCCTCGGACGCTTCCGGGACGCCGGACGCCGGGTCGGAGCCGGGCCGCGGCAGCCGTGCCCGGTCCAGCTTGCCGTTCGCCGTCAGCGGGAACGCGTCGAGCACGGTGATCGTGGCCGGGACCATGTACGGAGGCAGCAGCGCGCGCACCCGCTGACGTGTCGCCAGCGGGTCCACCCCGGCGGGCGTCACATAGGCGTCGAGACGCGGTGCGACCGGTGTACCGCCGACCACCACCGCCGCGGAGGTGACGCCGTCCGCGGCGAGCAGCGCGGCCCGCACCTCCCCGAGCTCGATGCGGTAGCCGCGGAGCTTGACCTGCTCGTCCAGCCGGCCGAGGCACTCGATCGTCCCGTCGGGCAGCATCCGGCCACGGTCCCCGCTCCGGTACACCCGGGTGCCGTCCGGATCCGTGACGAACCGTTCGGCGGTCAGGTCGTCCAGGCCGAGATAGCCGAGGGCCACCCCCGCTCCGCCCACGTGGATCTCCCCGGGCACACCCAGCGGAAGGAGCCGGCCGGCCCGGTCGCGGACCGACAGCGACTCCCCCGGCAGCGGCACCCCCACCGAGCGGGACGCCGTCTCGGCGATCCGCGGCGTCACCGTCGTCCAGGTGCTGTGCACCGTGGTCTCGGTGATGCCGTAGAGGTTGACCAGCCGGCACCGTTCCGGCGCGTACCGCCGGAACCAGGGCAGCAGCATCCGGGTGTCGAGCGGCTCCCCGCCGAAGGTGACCAGGCGGAGCGCCAGCCGGCGCGACGCGTCCTGGTCGGCGTCGATCAGCATGCCGAAGGCGGTGGGCGTCTGGTTCAGGACCGTCACCCCCTCCTCGGCGAGCAGCCGGTGCAGTTCGTCCGGGGCGCGGGTCACCGGCTGCGGCACCACGACGAGCCGGCCTCCCGTGGTCAGCGCGCCCCAGATCTCCCACACGGACATGTCGAACGCGACCGAGTGGAAGAGCGCCCAGACGTCGGAGGCGGCGAAGGCGAACTCGGTGCCGGTTCCGGCGATCAGCGCGGTGACGCTGCGGTGGGCGACGGCGACGGGCTTCGGCGCGCCGGTCGAGCCCGAGGTGCAGATGACATAGGCCGCGTCGCCCACGTCACCGCTGCGGGCCGGCGGTGTCGAAGGCCGACGTGCGGCGAGGGCGCCGAGCGACGCGGGCGACACGGTCCGGCAGGCGCCGGGTGGGAAGCCGGCCGACGCGGTCACCACGAGCCGGGGGGCGGCGGCCGCGACGATCCTGGCCAGCCGCTCCGTCGGGTGATCCGGCTCCATGGGCAGGTACGCCGCTCCGGCGCGCAGCACGCCGAGCAGTACCACCACCAGCTCCCAGCCCCGGGCCATGCAGACGCCGACTCGGTCGCCGTCCTCGACGCCGAGCTCGCGCAGCGCCCGGGCGACCCGGTTCGCGGCCTTGTCCAGGTTGTCGTACGTCAGTCTGCTGTTCCGGTCGGTGATCGCGGTGGCGTCCGGTGTCTCGGCGGCGCGGGCGGCGACGAGCTCGTCGATCCTCCGGTGCTCGGTGGGCGGTACGAGCCCGGTGCCCAGCCGCCGGACGCGTGATCTGCCGGCCTCGTCCAGCAGCTCGATCCGGTCCAGGCGGCCGTCCCCGGCAGCCAGTTGTCCGGCGACGTGAGCGACGGCGCTCGCGAACCGCTCCGCGGCTCCCTGGCCGATCCGATCGCCACTGACGGCCGCGGTGAGGCTGTGGCCCACTGTCAGTGTGAGCGGGAACTCGGTCTCCGCCTGCTCGTGGAACCGGATCTCGACGACCGGAGTGCCCTCGCCGAGCAACCTCGCCAGGAGGGGACCCCGGCGCGGCCATGTTCCCTTCAGCGCGTCCTCCGCGACGGCGAGCAGATCGGCGACCGGGGTCGCCTCGTCGGTCGGGAAGGCGACCAGAGCCGGGCGCTCGGCCTCCGCGCTCTCCCGCACCGCCAGAACGGTGACGGCCGAGCCGTGATACCTGCCCAGGACGACCGAGGCGGCCGCGAGCACACAGTGGCGTGGAAGGGCACGCAGTTCGTGCGTGCTTTGAGAGGCCGGTTCGGCGAGCTCCGGGAGCCCCCAGTCGGGGCTCGGGCTCGTCGCGGTGAGCAGCGCGTCGATCCGTTCCCCGACGCCGTCGGCCAGCCATGCGACCAGCTCCAGGACCGGGCCTGAGTCGTCCGCCAGGTACATGTGGCCGCCGGCGGTTTCGAGGGAACGCAACGGCAGGGTCGTCGCCTCCTGCCAGCGTGCCGCGTCGGCGGTGCTCACCAGAGTGTCGGCCTCGCCACGGAGCACGGTGACCGGCACGTCGAGAGGGGTGAGCGAGGTCCGTCGGTAGTCCTCATACATCTCCTGGTCGGCGCGGAGCACGGGAAGCAGCAGTGCGGCCATTTCCGGGTCGGCCAGCGCCGGGTGACGGTAACCGGCCAGTTCCTCCAGCCGTGTCAGGAACTCCCGGTCCGGCAGCCCGGTGGTCCGCCGGGGCCGGGGCACGGTGGGACCGGGCGTGCCGCTGATGATCAGGTGCCGGAGCCGTACGCCGTGTTCCAGGAGCAGCTCCGCCAGCTCGAAGGCGATGGTGCCCCCCAGGCAGTGGCCGAACAGCACGGCCTCGTCCCGGCCGTCCAGGGCCGCGAGCACCCGGGGCAGCAGGTCGGCGGCCGCCGCGGCCACCGTGCGGTGCGGCGGCTCGCCGAACCGCTTGTCGTGCCCGGCCAGATCGGGCGCGATGATCTCGAAGTCCCCGCCGGTCTGCCAGGGCCGGAAGAACGACGCGCCGGCGCCGGTGTGCGGAAGGCAGACGACCGGCAGCCGGGACGCCGTTACGGCGGGGGACGCCGCGCTGATGACCCGGGCCAGCTCAGCGGCGTGATCCCGGGCGAAGTAGTGACCGCCGCCCTCGACGAGTTCGAGCCGCACGGTGTCGGCGAACACCGACCAGCCGCGGTAGCCGCGCTCCGGATCCGGGGTGACCGGATCGGCGGTCCCGAGCACGCAGTACAGCGGGGCGCGCAGGCGTGGTTCCGGGGTTCTGTGCGCCGCGGCCTGGAACCTCGTCGCACCGGCCATGTCGTGCCGTACCGCGGCGAGCACCTGATGGCGATCGGCCTCGTCGAGGGCGCCGTCGAAGCCGCCGATGGCCTTGATGTAGGTGTAGAACTCCTCGCCCGAACTGTCGTTGACGCGGGCCAGGTTCGCCTCGGCTTCCGGGTCGGTCAGGCTGGCACCGACATGCACGGCTCGCAGGTCGACTTCTCGTGCCTCCAGCTCGCGTGCCACCGCCACCGCGAGGGACGCGCCCGCGCAGTGCCCGTACACCACCAGAGCGCCGGTCACGCGCTCCTGGATCTCGTCGGCCAGTCGCGAGACGGCCGCGCCGAACTCCAGAAAATCACGGTCGTCACCCTCGTGGCCGGGCAGACCCGCCGCCCACAGCCGGAACCGCGGGGGCAACGCGTCCGCGAGCGGCTGGTAGGCGATCGCGGCCCCGCCGGCGTAGGGGATCGCGATGACGGTGAGGTCGGCCTCGGAGTCGTCGCTCGTGAGCGGCCACAGCAGCTGGTCGGTCGGCGGCGGCGTCCCCTCGGCCAGATAGGCCGCGAGCGCGTCGGCGGTCCGGTGGCGGAACAGTTCGGCGAGAGGTACGTCACCCCCGAGCAGCCGGCGTACTTTGAGCATGGCGAAGGAGTTGCCGCCCAGGTCGAAGAAGTCGCTGTGCGCATGGACGTCCTCCGCATCCAACACCTCCCGCCAGACCTGGCGGACCCGCTCCAGCGTCTCCGACGTCGGCGGATCCTCCGGCGTCGCCTCGTCGACGGCCTCGGGCTCGGGAACACCGGCCGGAGCAGCGGCGGCGGCATCGCGGGGAAGGGGAGTTGAAGCCGGAGCGGCGGCCGATACGGCCGTGCTCACCCGTGCCGGGGGGCGCGGCGGTTCGGGCAGCAGCAGGTCCTCGATGCCCAGATCAGGGCTTTCCGCCACCGCCTCGGCCACCCGCGCGTAGAACGCGGCGAGCCGGTCGGCGGTCGCCGGGTCGAACAGATCCCGCGCGTAGACGAGGTCCAGCACCAGCGCTCCCCGGTCGGCGCGCACCATGAAGTTGAGGTCGAACTTGGCGGCCGTCAGCTCCGGGACGAGTCCCTCCGCGGTCAGTCCGTCGTACGCCGGCAGCCGTTGGTAAGCCGTGGACTCGCCGTCCCTCTCCTCGAACTGGACGTGTACCCGGATCAACGGTGTCCGGGTGCCCGACCGTTCCGTCCGCAGGGCGTCGACGAGCAGTCCGAACGGCAGCGCGCTGCCCGCGTAGTCGGTGATCAGCCCCTGGCGGGTGCGCGCGAGCAACTGCCGGAACGTCGGGTTTCCCGAGAGGTCGGCGCGGACCGGGAACACGTTGGTGAACAGCCCGATCAGGTGGCGCAGTTCGGGCTGCTCACGCTGGGCCGCGGTGGAGCCGAACAGCAGGTCCCGCTGCCCGGTGTAGCGGGCGAGCACCACGCCGAGCAACGCGGCGACGGTCATGAACCGGGACGCTCCCGCGCCCCGGGCGATCTGGTCGAGCCGGTCCACGGTGGGCCGGGGAACCGTGGACCGGCACAGCTCGCCCTCGGCCGCTCGCGCGGGATCGGCGGGGCGGTCGGTCGGCAGCGTCATCGACGCGCCGTCCAGCCGGGTACGCCAGTAGCCGACCAGTCGCCCCCGCTCCACCGCGTCGAGCCGGTCCCGTTGCCAGGCCGCGAAGTCCGCGTACTGGACGGGGAGCGGGGGGAGCCCCGAAGGGACGCCGCGCAGAGCCGAGTTGTAGGTGTCCGCCAGTTCGGCGTGCAGGAGCGGAACCGACCAGCCGTCGCAGGCGATGTGATGCACGGCGAGCACAAGCAGGTGCTCCCGCGGTCCGAGGCGGAGCAGCTCCGCGCGCAGGAGGGGACCGGCTGCGAGGTCGAACCGGGCCGCCTGCGCCTCGGCGAGGCGGCGGGAGATCTCGGCGGCGGTCGTGCCGGTCAGGTCGCGGACCGGCAGCGGCACCCGAGTGGCAGCACCGATGACCTGGTACAACTCGCCGTCTCGCTCGGTGAACGTGGTGCGCAGCGCCTCGTGCCGCCCGACCACGCGGCTCAGTGCCGCGCCCAGCGCGCCGGTGTCGAGGGAGCCTCGCAACGCCACGGGCAGCGGCACCGTGTACGCCGACGCGCCCTGTTCCAGCTCGGCGGCCATCCACAGGCCGGCCTGTGCGTACGAGGCGGGGACGAGCGGCCCGGCCAGGTGCCGACGCCGGATACCGGGCCGGGCCGACCGCCGCTCCGCGAGAGCCCTCAGCAGCCGAGCCCGTTCCGGTGATCGCGCGGATGACCCCGGGGAAGGGATAGTCGCCACCTGTTCTCCTTGGACTCGGCATATCTCCCGAGACCGTAGAAGGGGGCGGTTAGCCCGGGGTTACGCGGCCAGGAAGCGGGAGATGTCGCGGATCTCGGCGTCGAAGGCCTGCGCGTCGGGTGCCGCCGGGCCCGGGGTCTCCTCTGCGCCGGCGTCGTCCGGAGCGCCGTCGAACAGGTCCAGGGCGACGGCGCGCGTCCGG
The DNA here is from genome assembly GCF_040607335.1 of Streptomyces sp. NPDC005303. NCBI lineage: Bacteria > Bacillati > Actinomycetota > Actinomycetes > Kitasatosporales > Streptomycetaceae > Streptomyces > Streptomyces sp. NPDC005303. The sequence continues at coordinate 213,256 of NZ_JBEXGM010000010.1, forward strand.
TCACGGCGCCATACTCCGCGGACCAGTCCGTCCACCACCGCGGTTGCGCTGATCTGACCGCCGCCCGGCCAGACCCTGCGGTCGTGTTCCGGCCGGACGGACAACCGGCGGTCGGTGAATCCCACCAGGTAGTTGTCGTAGGCCGGCAGCAACCGGACATCGCCGGTCGGCTCCAGACCGGACGGCGCACCGGCCGGCAGCACGTACCCGTCCTGCCCGTCGACGCGGCACGGTTCGGTCAGACCGGCAGCGAGCAGCTCCTTCCACGCCGAGCGGACGGCGGGCAGCCCGAGCCCCGACCAGGTGGCGAAGTCGGCCACCGTCGCCGGTCCGTGCGCCGTAAGGTATCTCCGCAGCAGCTCTTCGACCGCGTCCACGCCGGAGAGTCCGGCCGCGTCGGGCAGCCAGTCCTTGGCGAGCACATAGGTGGCGGAGCCGTCTTCCCTGACCGGACCGAAACAGGCGGTACCGAGCAGAGCGGACCGGCGGACGAGATGGAACGGGATCTGCCCGGAGGCGTGGAGGCCCGCCTCGGTCATCCGCGCCGCGAGCTCGTCCCGGGTGAGGGGGCCGTCGGCCAGGGCATCGGTGATCACTCGCTCCCCCAGGGCCAGCTCGGCCGGGCCGAGACCCAGCTCGCGGTACCGGCGTTCGCTGCGGCGCAACAGTTGCGGAGCGAGCAGTTCACGGAGCCAGCCCGCGTCACGGGCCGGGACGAGGTACAGCGTGCCCCGCATGAACCAGCCTCGCACCACGGTTCGCGCAGCGCCGAGCGCCAGGTGCACGTCCGCCTCGGTCAGCCCGGAGCCGCGCGCCCTGAGCCCGAGCGCCGCCGCCCTCAAATCCTGTGCCTGCACTGCCAGGCACCCCTCCAGAACGTCGGGCACCGACGTCGCGCGCCGCTCGCCCCCCACGCCCTGCGACCATGCGCGAAGCAGTCTTGCCTCAGACGGATCGAGCTCCCGCACGTTCCTCCCCCTGCCTCAGGCTGCTGCCGGTTCCCGAACTGTAGTTGGTCGCCGTCGCGCACGCGCGTTGTCACGATATGTGCGCCGGCAGCCCTCGTGGTCGGCCTCTCCACTCCCGCGCACGCGACCGGTGACGGCAGGTCAACCGCAGCATCGACGGTCACATTTCGAGATCCATTGGACGGAGAACAAGAGCCGACCGCCGGTGCTCTCTCCTTATGTCAGGCAGGCCTTGACCTCCGCGACAAGGTCGCTCACGTCCGCGCGGCCAGTGGCGTGCGAGGTCATGAGACGGGCCTCCCCGGTTGGCAAGAGGTGGAACGCCCAGCGCTCGCGCAAGGAGTCCGCCGCGGCGCGTGGCAGCTCGACGAAGACCGCGTTGGACTGCACCCGCTGGGTCAGACGCAGCCCCGGCAGCGGCTCCAGCTCCGCCGCGAGGCGGCCGGTCATGCCGTTCGCGTGCCGCGCGTTGTCCAGCCAGAGCCCTCCGTCGACCAGTGCGGTGACCTGGGCGGCGAGAAACCGCATCTTGGACGCCAGCTGCCCCTGCTGCCTGCGCAGGTAGGGCGCACGCTCGGCAGTGCCGGGTGTCATGAGGAGCAGCGCGTCGACGCCGAGTGCCCCGTTCTTGGTGAAGCCGAAGCTCAACGCGTCGGCGAAGCAGGCGATGTCGGCCACTTCGCAGTTCAGATGGGCCACGGCGTTGGCGAGCCGTGCCCCGTCCATGTAGATGCGCAGTCCTCTGCGGTCGCAGAATTCCCGTAGCTCCGCCAGTTCCGCCAGGCTGTAGCACGTGCCCAGCTCGGTGGCCTGCGTGAGCGCCACGGTGGACGGACGCGGGGTACGTACGTCCGTGCACCGCTCCAGCAGGGCTTCGATCGCCGTCGGGGTGAGCTTGCCGTCCGGTGCCGGGACCGGCAGGAGCTTCCTGCCCAGCATCGCCTCGACCGCACCGCACTCGTCCATGGCGAGATGGGAGTGCTCGGCACAGATGATCGCGTCCCCCGGGCCGAGCAGGACCGAGAGGCCGAGCACATTGGCGGCCGTGGCGTTGAAGACCAGCAGGGGGACCGCCGCCGGCCCGGCCAGGTCGCGAAGGCCCGCCTCGGCCGCAGCCGTCCAGCGGTCACCGCCGTAGGCGGGAGCCGGACCATGGGCGGCCGCCTGGAGTGCGGCGAGCACAGCGGGGTGGGCCTCCGCGTGGTTGTCGCTCGCGAAGTCCTCACGAGGGAATACGGACGATCCCTTCATCGTGCGACGAGCTCCAGGGGTTCACTGATGGACGCGGAGCCGGTCTCGGCGAACGGGTAGCCGTCCAGCGCTCGGCGGAAGGCCTTCTTCACGATCGCGTGCACACCTGAGGTCGTCGCTCCCGCGGGAAGCGCCATCATCATCGGGATGGGGCCCGGCGGGGAGGGGAGCCCGAGCTTCGCGGCCCGCGGCAGCCCCCACAAATCGTCGCCGTTGGCGACGAGGCAGGCCAGCCCCAGCCCGGCTTTGACCGCTGCGCGCAACCCGACGAATTCAGCTCCCTCGTACGAGATGCGCCAGGAGATGCCGGATGCGTCAAGGGCGTCGACCAGCCGGCCACGCAGGATGCAGGGCTCGGTGAACAGCGCCAGGGGCAGTCCGGCCTCCGTGCCGTGGACCGGCCTCCCGAACCACGCCATCCGGATACGACCGAGTTCTTCCTCTCCGGCGACCGCCTCCGGGGTTGGCCACCGGAACAACAGGGCTAAGTCAAGCTGGCCCGAGGTGACTTGACTGGAAAGCGCCGGGCTGGGCCCGGTTCGCACGCTTACCTGGGCCCCAGGCAGGCTTGCCGACAGCAGCCGCAGGAACTCCGGGAGCGCTTCGGCAAGTTGGTCCACCACGCCGATCGAAATTCTGGTCCGGTTGGTCCTCGGCATCAGGCGGTCGACGACCTCGTCGTTGAGGGCCACGACGCGGCGCGCGTAGCCGAGCAGCTCCTCGCCCCGCACGCTGAGCTGCAGGTTGTGCCCGGTGGACGTGAAGACAGGTCCCTGGATGAAGCTCTCCAGCTGACGGATCTGTTGGCTGACAGCAGACTGGGTGATGTGCAGGATGGCGGCAGCCCTCCGGAATCCACCGCATTCCACCACGGCCACCAGAGTTCGCAACCGAGTAACTTGCAGATCGTGGTACATTTCCCCCCGCTCATGATCACGACACGTTGACATCGCCGCTGCCCGCAGGCGGCGACGTCGGCACACAATTCCTTGAAGGACACCGCCTTCACAGTCGTTCGTGACGAATGAACACGACTTCCGGTGCTGGTCAGCCAGGACGGACCAGTGCACCTCTTCGGTAAAGCCCCACACGCACTGTCCGGGACCCGGCGCGGCCCCACGTTGCCATCAACGCTTATCCGGACGGCACTTGCGTGGTTTTACCCGGCAATTTCGGCACACTTATCGACGACACCCCATCGCGCACCATTTCTTTTGTCATTTCACCAAACACCTATCACCCTTGAGTGATCCGGAGGCGCCGGCTGTGGCGCAGGCTGCACCGGGCAGCACTGCATGAGCCGGGCGTCAGAGGTGAGCTGGGCCGGACGTCCGCGATCGTCGATGCCGCGTCGGTGCCGGGGAAAGAGGGGCTCGCCGATCGGGCCGAATCCGGTCGGTCGCGGCGAGAAGGGCAGCAGCACACCGCACATGCCGTCCGAGGCTCAGGGCCTGCCACCGGCAGTCGCGGTGTCCGGCGCGAACCTGCATGACGGCAAGGCTCTCGAGCCGTTGGTCCTCGGCGTACCCGCCATTCGCTCCCGGCGCGGACCGCGACGGAGACCGCCTACAGCCCTGACCTGCTACAAGAAGCCGGCAAACCTCACCACGTGAAACATCCCCTGAGCGTGGCATTCACCACTCCTCCCCCTTCGCCCCTCGGGAGCGACCCCGGACAAGGGTTACGCATACCGGGATGAACGTCAACGATATTCGAACACTTTGAGCAAGCATTACTGAGCTCGACCAGCGCGGGTCTTCGAATGTACTGGGGGCGCGGCGTCCGCCAACGCCTGTGCCGGTCAAGGTGCGTGATTGCCTGTCAGGTGGGGTGCGGGCGTCAAGGACGACGGTGCGGGCGGCAGTCCGGCGCATGTGATGACCGCTGACCCGGACGCGCGGGCCTGCCCACAAGTCACGCCGGCACTGCACCGAACTGGACGGTGCGCGAGACTCGTTCTGTGAACTGGGCCTTTCCTGGCCCATCGTCCAACGCTGCTTCGAGGCGTCCGCGGCAAGCCGGTCTGGAAACAGAACCCGGACACCGGCTCGAATCGGGCGTCCGCGATCACCTCCCACGGACTCGACCGAGACCGAGACCCGCGCCGGTACCGTTCACATCCCGGAGACGCGGGTCGCCTGCGCCGCATGACGTCGGGACGCCTATCTTGGCGCTCATGCAGTCCTACACGATCGGCCAGGCCGCACGGTTGCTCGGCGTCAGCCCCGACACCGCGCGGCGGTGGGCGGACGCCGGGCGGGTCCCCACGCACCGGGACGAGGGCGGGCGGCGCCTCATCGACGGCAAGGATCTGGCCGCCTTCTCCGTGGAGCTGGCCCAGGGCGAGGGCGGTGAGGAGGACGTCTCCCACACCTCCGTCCGCAACGCCTTCCCCGGCATCGTCACCGCCGTGAAACTCGGCGACGTCGCGGCCCAGGTGGAGATCCAGGCGGGCCCGCACCGGTTGGTGTCGCTGCTGACGCGGGAGGCCGTGGAGGAACTCGGACTGGAGGTCGGGGTGGAGGCCACCGCCCGGGTGAAGTCCACGAACGTGCACATCGACCGCACCTGAGCGGGGCCTCCGGCCTTCACTTGGTGAGCCTTCGCCTGGGCGTCCAGCAGCCTTGCCGCGCGTGTGGGTTCGTCGTCGTCCGCCATGGGCGCGAACGTAGGCCCCCGGCTCGGCTCCGGCAGCGCAATTACCCTGCGCCGCTCCGGCTCACGGCTCGCATTCCGTACGAACGCACATGCCAGCTCGCTAGGTCAGCTTTGCAGCTCATGCGATGCTACAGGGGACTTTTGCCTGGCATCTGCGTCAGTATGATCGACGTACGTGGCCCTGCCGAGGCCAGAGCCGGGACCATGTGGACCAGAGGGAGCGGACCTGTGATGACCCCTACCGCGCGCCGGCATCGCCGCGCTTTGCGGACGGCCGGTGCGGGTGCCGCAGCGCTGCTGGTCCTGAGCGCCTGCTCGTCGTCGGACTCGGACTCGCCGTCCTCGGGGTCGGCATCCGCCTCGGGTGAGCTCTCCGGAACGGTGACCGTGTTCGCCGCCGCCTCCCTCAAAGAGAGCTTCACGACACTGGGCAAGCAGTTCGAGCAGGCCCACCCCGGGACGAAGGTCACCTTCAGCTTCGGCGGCAGCGACTCGCTGGCCGCGAGCATCACCGGCGGGGCCCCGGCGGACGTGTTCGCCTCGGCCAGCCCCAAGACGATGAAGATCGTCACCGACGCGGGGGACGCCTCCGGTACGCCCGTCACCTTCGCGCGCAACCAGCTGGAGATCGCCACCCTGCCCGGCAACCCGGACAAGGTCGGGTCGCTGAAGGACCTCACGAACAAAGACCTGAAGGTCGTGCTGTGCGCGGCGGAGGTGCCCTGCGGTGCCGCCGCGCAGAAGGCCCTCGCCGCGAGCAGGCTGAAGCTCACCCCGGTCTCCTACGAGCAGGATGTCAAGGCCGCGCTGACCAAGGTCGAGCTGAAGGAGGCCGACGCGGCCGTCGTCTACAAGACCGATGTGCACGCGGCGGGTGACAAGGTGGGGGGCGTGGAGTTCCCCGAGTCCGCCGACGCCGTCAACGACTACCCGATCACCGTGCTCAAGGGCACGCAGCACACGGCCGCCGCGAAGGCGTTCATCGCGCTCGTGCGGTCCGCCGAGGGCCAGAAGGTCCTGACCGGGGCAGGGTTCTTGAAGCCGTGAGTCCGACCGGCAAGGCCGCTGCCGCGTCCGAGACCCTCCGGGGCGGGCCGCGGCGCCGCCGTGTCCGGACGCCCGGCGGTGGCCGCGGTGTGCCCCTGCCGCTGCTCGTGCCCGCGCTGATCGGTGTGGCGTTCCTGACCGTGCCGCTGGTCGCCCTGCTCGTACGGGCGCCCTGGCGCGGCATGCCCGAGCAGCTGACCGGCGCTGCGGTCTGGCAGGCGCTCCAGCTGTCCCTGGTCTGCGCCACGGCCGCGACCGCGGTGAGCCTGGTGCTCGGGGTCCCCCTGGCCTGGCTGCTGGCCCGTGTCGAGTTCCCCGGCCGAGGCCTGGTCCGCGCCCTGGTGACGCTGCCGCTGGTCCTCCCGCCGGTCGTCGGCGGTGTCGCGCTGCTCATGGCACTGGGGCGCAACGGGGTCGTGGGGAAGTGGCTGGACGCCTGGTTCGGGATCACGCTGCCCTTCACCACCGCCGGGGTCGTGGTCGCCGAGGCCTTCGTCGCGATGCCCTTCCTCGTCATCAGCGTGGAGGGCACGCTGCGGGCCGCCGACCCGCGGTACGAGGAGGCGGCGACGACTTTGGGCGCCTCGCGCTTCACCGCGTTCCGGCGGGTCACGCTGCCGCTGATCGCGCCGGGGGTCGCGGCGGGCGCCGTACTGGCCTGGGCGCGGGCGCTGGGCGAGTTCGGCGCGACGATCACCTTCGCCGGCAACTTCCCCGGCCGCACGCAGACCATGCCGTTGGCGGTCTATCTCGCCCTCCAGAGCGACCCGGAGGCCGCCATCGCCCTCAGCCTGGTCCTGTTGGCCGTGTCGGTAGCGGTGCTGGCGGGCCTGCGCGACCGTTGGATGGCGACGGGATGACTGGCGAGGGCGGTGGCGGAAAGGCCGGGGACGGAAGGGCCGAGGACAGGACGGCCATGGGCGGAACGGTCGGTGGCGGGTCGAGCGGCGACGCTGACCAGGCCACGCGCGACCCCGTTGACACCGAGACAAGCGAAGCCGCGGACAACCGAACGCCCCGGACCGAACCCGATCCGGCGACCGCGACCGACCTCGACGGCGACCACGCGACGCACGACCATGCGACCCGCGCTCCCGTTGCGGGCCGGACGGCCCCGACGACCGACGCACCGACGACGAACCCCGGCAGTCGTGCGGACGGCACCGGGGAAGGTCGGACGGTCCGGGCCGTCGGCGTCGGCGCCGACACGAACGGGACGAGTGACCGCGCGGTGACCAGGCAGACCCCGCTCACCGCCTCCGACACCACCCCAGCCACCGCCTCCGACGCCGTCCCGGACGGCCTCGACGCCCGCCTGGTGGTGGACCGCGGTGCCTTCCGCCTCGACGTGTCCCTGTCCGTCGCCCCCGGCGAGGTTGTCGCCCTGCTGGGCCCGAACGGCGCCGGAAAGACCACCGCCCTGCGCGCCCTCGCCGGTCTCACCCCGCTCACGGACGGCCATCTACGGCTGGACGGCGCCGAGTTGGAGCGTACGGCGCCGGAGTCCCGTCCCGTCGGCGTCGTCTTCCAGGACTATCTGCTCTTCCCGCACCTCACCGCCCTCGACAACGTCGCGTTCGGCCCGCGCTGCCGGGGCGCGTCCAAGGCGGAGGCGCGTGCGCAGGCCGCCGAGTGGCTGGACCGGATGGGTCTCGCGGCCCACACGGGCACCAAGCCCCGCAAGTTGTCGGGCGGTCAGGCCCAACGCGTCGCCCTGGCACGCGCGTTGGCGACCCACCCCCGGCTCCTGCTCCTCGACGAACCGCTGGCCGCCCTCGACGCCCGCACCCGCCTGGAGGTACGCGCCCAACTCCGGCGCCACCTGGCCGAGTTCGAGGCCGTCGCCGTACTCGTCACGCACGACCCACTGGACGCCATGGTCCTCGCCGACCGCCTCGTGGTCGTAGAACACGGCGAGGTCGTCCAGGAGGGCGCCCCCGCCCACATCGCACGGCATCCGCGCACCGACTACATCGCCCAGCTGGTCGGACTGAACCTCTACCGGGGCGAGGCCGACGGCCACACGGTCCGCCTCGCATCCGGGCCCACGCTCACGACCACGGACGATCTGACGGGGCCCGTGTTCGTGGCTTTCCCCCCGAGCGCCGTGACCCTCCACCGCGAACCCCCCGCCGGGTCCAGTGCCCGTAACCACTGGCGTTGCGAGGTGGCCGGCCTGGAGACCCACGGCGACCAGATCCGCGCCGACCTCACGGGCGAGCTCCCTCTCGCGGCAGACCTCACGACGGTGGCCGCGGCCGAACTGGACCTGCATCCGGGTGCGGAGGTCTGGGCGGCGATGAAGGCGGCGCAGACGCACGCGTATCCCGTCTGAGGCAGGGGCCTCCGGGCCGGGCCGACGCCTCACAGGTCCTGGGAGGACTCTCCGAATTCACCCGTATGGCCGTCAGGACAGGCTGCGCGGGCCGCCCGTTCCTAGCGTGAAGGCATACGGGGTGCACCCGTCCAGCCCCTCACCCGGCCGCAGGATCGCCAAATTGCCAAATCGCCGGACTCAGGACCGCGGGACCGCCGGACCTCAGGACCGCAGGAGCGGCGGACCGCCGGATCGCCTGACCACGGGAGGAGGAGACCATGACCCTGGCCACCCTCGAACACATCTCCGAAGCGAAGGCGGGCGTCCGGTGACGGCCGCGGACCCCACACCCGCACTGCGGTGCGCGAGCCGGCACTCCGGCCCACGGGACGGGGAGGAGTGCGGGGCTCGCGCCCGCTTCGAGATCGCCTGCCACGCCAGGCCACCGCTGATCGTCTGCCCCCAACACCTGGGCCCCGCTCTGCTGTTGGCCGACGGCGTGCTGTGGCCTCCGGAGATCACACTCGTGCGATGACCGCCCGGTGGTGAGGGGGCCCACAGGCGCGCGCGTGGCCTGCGCTCAGCCCTTCGTCAGCGTGATGTCCCGCTGCTCGGCCGCGTGGAAGCGGGGCAGCGGCAGGCCCGCCTCGAGGCTGAGTTCCATGAGGGTGGCCTCGACGTGGGCCGCACCCGGTTCAAGGGTCTCCATGGAGGGCTTGCCCGTGTTCTCCCAGCTGTGCTCCACGCCGTCGCACACCGCGCGGGTCCCGCCGATGGCGTGCCGGACCACCGAGGAGAGCCCGCTCACGGAGGAGCTCACGAACACCGGGCCGGATGCGCCGGTGCAGCGGTAGGTGCCGGACAGAGTCACGGTGCCGTCTTCGGCGACACGACCGGTGGGGTCGACGGTGACGGTCTCGTTCGGGGCGGCGCTCGCGGGCGGCGCGGCGGCGGCGATCAGGAACAGCACGGCACCGGCTGCGGCGGCGAGAGCGGGGCGAACAGGCATGGGGGTACCTTCCCGGATGAGTGGAACGCTGGCCTCCACTGCTACCGGGAACACGCCCTGACAGCCGTGATCGTCACTCCTTCGGTGGCGAGTCCGCACCGAGCGTCGTGGAACCGTCCGAGAGTTGTCCGCGTGTTGTCACGCTTCACGTCGGGCCGTTCCGATGAGTTCGCGACGGGAGCATGGTCTACCCATACGGATACGGGCCCCATAGGGACGGTCCAACAAATATGGAGGTGCGCCATGTGTTCTCACCGGTCTTCGTGCGCTTCGTCCGACAGCGCCACCCCGCACATCGTGGCCGCCCACCCCGAGCAGGGCTGGAACCTGCTGTGCAACGGCGCGATCGTCTTCGACGACACGGGCGAGCTGCTGCCGGACGGCCGCATCGTCGCGCCGCACCGGGTGCCGACCGGACAGCTGGCCGTCGCCGCCTGACCCCCTCGCCGCGACGCGCTCACACGACGCGCGGTGGCGGAGCGCGGTAGCCGCGCCGCACCGGCCCCTGGACGATGGTGTCGACCGGGCGGCGAGCGTTGGCGGTGGCCGGACCGCAGCCGCCTGCCGAGACCCTGTGCGGCAGCTTCAACCCCAGGGCTCGCGTCCGCCGGTGGACGGCGCACGACCGCCCCGCCCCGCTAGGGCAGCACCGCGAAGCCGTCGAGTTCCACCGCGGCCTGGTCGTCCCACAGCCGTACGACCTCGACGACGGCCATCGCGGGATAGTCACGGCCCGCCAACTCCCGCCAGATTCGGCCGAGTTCGCGGGCGTGGGTGCGGTAGGCGGCGATGTCGGTGGCGTAGACGGTGACACGGGCGAGGTCGGACGGGGTACCGCCGGCCGCCGCGAGGGCGGTGAGGAGGTTGGTGAGAGCCTTCTCGAACTGCTCCGGCAGGGAGTCGCCCACCACCTTGCCGTCGGCGTCCAGGGCCGTCTGCCCCGCCAGGAAGACGACCCGTGAGCCGGTGGCGACGACCGCGTGCGAGAACCCGGTGGGCGGGGACAGTTCGGGCGGGTTGATGCGCTCGGCGCTCACGAGACCTCCAGTTCGGCGTACAACTCCTTGGCGATGATGCCCCGTTGGACCTCGCTGGCCCCTTCGTAGATACGCGGGGCGCGCACCTCCCGGTACAGGTGCTCCAGCAGGTGCCCGCGTCGCAGGGCGCGCGCGCCGTGGAGTTGGACCGCGGTGTCGACGACGTACTGCGCGGTCTCGGTGGCGAGCAGTTTCGCCATCGCCGCGCGCTTGGGCACGTCCGGGGCGCCTTCGTCGTACGCCGTCGCCGCCGCGTACACCATGAGGCGGGCCGCGTCCGTGCGCAGGGCCATCTCGGCGACCGCGTGGGCCACACTCTGCAGGTCCCGCAGCTTGCCGCCGAAGGCGTCCCGTCGGGAGGTGTGGGCGAGGGTGGCGTCCAGCGCCGCCTGCGCCATGCCGAGCGCGAAGGCGCCGACGCTGGGCCGGAAGAGGTTGAGGGTGCCCATGGCGACCCGGAAGCCTCGGTCGACCTCGCCGAGAACGTCGTCGGCGCTCACCGGTACGGCGTCGAGGGCGAGGGCGCCGATGGGGTGCGGGGAGAGCATGTCGAGGGCGGTGCCGGTGAGTCCGGGGCGGTCGGCGGGCACAAGGAACGCGGTCACTCCGCGGGCTCCGGCGCCGGGGGTGGTCCGGGCGAAGACGGTGTAGAAGTCGGCCTCGGGGGCGTTGGAGATCCAGCACTTCTCCCCGGTGAGCCGCCAGCGGGAGGGGCCGTCGGGCTCGGCGGACAGGGACAGGGCCGCCGCGTCCGAGCCCGCCCCCGGCTCACTCAGCGCGAACGCGGCCACCGCGCTGCCCTCGCCGACAGCCGGCAGCCAGCGCTCCCGCTGGGCCGGGGTGCCATAGGCGTGCACGGAGTGGGCGCCGAGGCCCTGGAGGGCGAGGGCCGTCTCGGCCTCCGTGCAGGCGTACGCGAGGGACTCCCGCATCAGGCAGAGGTCCAGGGCGCCGGAGGTGAACAGCCGCTCCAGCAGGCCCAGTCGGCCGAGCTCGGCGACCATCGGACGGTTCACACGGCCCGGCTCGCCCTTCTCCGCGAGCGGGCGCAGCCGTTCCGCGGCGAGGGTGCGCAGCTGAGCACATCGGGCGGTCTGTGACGGTTCGAGCGAGAATGCGGGCATTGCCGGTCCCCTCTCGTCCTCAGGACCCTACGACAGTATCGCGCGCCGTTGACTGTCGTCACCAACACGATACGCTCCTTGTGCGAGCCCACCATCGACGCCCACAAGGCGGCCCACGCGGCCCACAAGGCAAGGGGGCGACCCGCCATGAACGCCTCGGCCCACGTCGACACCTTCGCGCGCGACCACCTCCCGCCCCCCGACGAGTGGCCGCAGCTCCGCTTCGACCTTCCGGAGCTGCAATACCCCGATCGGCTGAACTGTGCCGCCGAACTGCTGACGGGGCCGCCCGACGACCGCCCGGCGTTCCACACCCCTGCCGGGGACACATGGACGTACGCCACACTCCGCGCCCGTGTCGACCGGCTCGCGCATCTCCTCACCGGTGACCTCGGAGTCGTCCCGGGCAACCGGGTGCTGCTGCGCGGCCCGACCACCCCCTGGCTCGCGGCCTGCTGGCTCGCGGTGCTGAAGGCGGGCGCGGTCGCCGTGACGGTGCTGGCCCAGCAGCGCCCGCAGGAGCTGGCCACGATGTGCGAGATCGCGCGCATAGAGCACGCCCTGTGCGACATACGCGCCGTGGACGATCTCGCCAAGGCCGAGATACCGGGCCTCAGGATCACGACGTACGGCGGCGACGCCCCCGACGACCTGCTGAACCGCGAGGCGCCCGGGACGCCGTACCCCGCCGTTGCGACCGCGGCCGACGACGTGGCGCTGATCGCCTTCACCTCCGGCACCACCGGACGCCCCAAGGGCTGTATGCACTTCCACCGGGATGTGCTCACGATAGCCGACACCTTCTCCAAACATGTGCTGCGACCCCATGTGGACGACGTGTTCACCGGCAGTCCCCCACTCGGCTTCACCTTCGGTCTCGGCGGTCTGGTGATCTTCCCGATGCGCGCGGGCGCCAGCTCCCTCCTCCTCGAACAGGCCCACCCGAAGCAGCTGCTGCCGGCGATCGCCGAGCACCGCGTCTCCGTCCTGTTCACCGCCCCCACCGCCTACCGCGCCATGCTCGACGAGCTCGACGCGTACGACATCTCGTCCCTGCGCCGCTGTGTCTCCGCCGGTGAGAACCTGCCCGCGGGCACCTGGCGGGCCTGGCAGGAGCGGACCGGGCTGCGGATCGTCAACGGCATCGGCGCCACCGAGCTGCTGCACATCTTCATCTCCGCGGCCGACGAGCACATCCGGCCCGGCACGACCGGGCTGCCCGTACCCGGCTGGCACGCGCGCGTGGTCGACGGGACAGGTCGCGAACTGCCCGACGGCGAGCCCGGACTGCTCGCCGTACGCGGACCCGTCGGCTGCCGCTACCTCGCCGATCCGCGCCAGCGCGAGTACGTGCGGCACGGCTGGAACATCACCGGCGACACATACATCCGCGAGAACGACGGTTACTTCCGCTATGTGGCCCGCGCGGACGACATGATCATCTCCGCGGGGTACAACATCGCCGGACCCGAGGTCGAGGACGCCCTGCTGCGCCACCCGGACGTGGTGGAGGCGGCGGTCGTGGGGCGGCCCGACGAGGCGCGCGGTCAGGTCGTCGTCGCCTTCGCCGTCCTCAGGGAGGGCGCCGAGCGTGACGCCGAGGCGCTGCGCACCTTCGTCAAGGCCGAACTGGCGCCCTACAAATGCCCGCGCGAGATCGTCTTCCTGGACGCGCTGCCGCGCACGGCGACCGGCAAACTCCAGCGGTTCAGGTTGCGCACCGATGGTGACCAGCAGTGATCCACACGACCTAAGATGATCAACGTGTCCGACCAGCATGCACCACGGTCTCTCATCGTCACGCTCTACGGAGCCTACGGCCGCTTCATGCCGGGCCCCGTGCCCGTCGCCGAGCTGATCCGGCTGCTGGCCGCGGTCGGCGTGGACGCCCCCTCCGTACGCTCGTCGGTGTCCCGCCTCAAGCGGCGCGGGCTGCTGCTGCCGGCCCGCACGGAGCGGGGCGCCGCCGGGTACGAACTGTCCCCGGACGCCCGCCAGTTGCTCGACGACGGCGACCGGCGCATCTACGCGGTGACCCCGCCCGAGGACGAGGGCTGGGTGCTCGCCGTGTTCTCCGTGCCCGAGTCCGAGCGGCAGAAGCGGCACGTGCTGCGCTCCCGACTGGCCGGACTCGGCTTCGGCACGGCGGCCCCCGGGGTGTGGATCGCCCCCGCGCGGCTGTACGAGGAGGCCCGGCACACCCTCCAGCGGCTGCGGCTCGACCCGTACGTGGACTTCTTCCGCGGCGAGCATCTCGGTTTCGCGGCGACCGCGGAGGCGGTGGCCCGCTGGTGGGACCTGGCGGCGATCGCCAAGGAGCACGAGGCGTTCCTGGACCGCCACGCGCGCGTGCTGCGCGACTGGGAGGACCGGGCCGACACGCCACCGGAGGAGGCCTACCGGGACTACCTCCTCGCCCTCGACTCCTGGCGCCATCTCCCCTACGCCGACCCCGGCCTGCCCGCCGCCCTGCTCCCGGAGGACTGGCCGGGCGAGCGGGCGGCGACGGTGTTCCGGGGCCTGCACGAGCGGCTGCGGGACGCGGGAGCGACGTTCGCCGGCCTGTGAATCCGGACGACCGGATCATGGTCGAACTCACCTGAGGTGGTCCCTCTCAAGTCCCCAGCGTGAGCCGGGGCTTGGGAGCGTCCGTGCGGCCGGTCCGGGGCCGGCGGCTGCCCGCGCGGTACGGGTCCGGCCAGACGACGCCGGGACCGTCGTACCCCTGCTCGGCGGCCGCGTGCAGGGTCCAGTGCGGGTCGTAGAGATGCGGTCGGGCCAGCGCGCACAGGTCCGTACGCCCGGCCAGGATCAGGGAGTTGACGTCGTCCCAGGAGGAGATGGCGCCGACCGCGATCACCGGGACGCCGGTCTCGTGGCGGATCCGGTCGGCGTACGGCGTCTGGTACGAGCGCCCGTACTCCGGGTGTTCCTCGGCCACGACCTGCCCGGTCGACACGTCGATCGCGTCGGCGCCGTGCGCGGCGAAGGCGCGGGCGATCTCGACGGCGTCCTCGGCCGTGTTTCCGCCCTCGGCCCAGTCGGTGGCGGAGATACGGACGGTCATGGGCCGTTCCTGCGGCCACACTCCCCTGACGGCGTCGAAGACTTCGAGCGGGAAGCGCAGACGCTTGGCGAGCGAGCCGCCGTAGGCGTCCGTGCGCCGGTTGGTCAGCGGGGAGAGGAAGCCGGAGAGCAGGTAGCCGTGGGCGCAGTGCAGTTCGAGGAGGTCGAAGCCGGCCCGGGCGGCACGCCAGGCGGCCGCGGTGAACTGCTCGCGCAGGTCGGTCAGTTGGGCGCGGCTGAGCTCGCGCGGGGTCTGGTTGAAGGGCTTGTACGGGATCGGGGACGGCGCCACGAGAGGCCAGTTGCCCTCCGGAAGCGGCTCGTCGATGCCCTCCCACATCAGCTTGGTCGAGCCCTTGCGGCCGCTGTGGCCGAGCTGAAGGCCGATCGCGGTGCCCGGTGACTGCGCGTGCACGAAGTTCGTGATCCGCTTCCAGGCCTCGGCCTGCCTGCCGTTGTAGAGGCCGGTGCAGCCGGGTGTGATGCGTCCCTCGGGCGAGACGCACACCATCTCGGTCATCACCAGCCCGGCGCCGCCGAGGGCCCGGGCGCCCAGGTGGACGAGGTGGAAGTCGCCGGGGACGCCGTCGGTGGCGGAGTACATGTCCATCGGCGAGACCACGACCCGGTTGCGCAGGGTCAGACCGCGCAGCCGGAACGGGGTGAACATCGGGGGTGTGCCGGGCGGGCAGCCGAACTCACGCTCCACGGCGCCGGTGAAGCGCGGGTCGCGCAGCCGCAGGTTGTCGTGGGTGACCCGGCGGCTGCGGGTGAGCAGGTTGAAGGCGAACTGGCGGGGCGGCTGGTCGAGGTACAGGCCGAGGTTCTCGAACCACTCCAGGCTGGCGCGGGCGGCGCGTTGCGTGGAGGTGACGACGGGTTTGCGCTCCTCCTCGTAGGCCGCCAACGCTCCTTCCAGTGAAGGCTGTTCCTCCAGGCAGGCGGCCAGGGCGAGGGCGTCCTCCACGGCGAGCTTGGTGCCGGAGCCGATGGAGAAGTGGGCGGTGTGGGCCGCGTCGCCGAGCAGCACGGTGTTGCCGTGCGACCAGTGTTCGTTGACCACCGTGCGAAAGGTGGTCCACGTGGAGTTGTTGGAGCGCAGGGGGCGGCCGCGCAGTGCCTCCGGGAAGATCTTGGCGCAGCTCTCCGTCGACTCCCGCGGGGTGACCTCGTCGAAGCCGGCGGCCCTCCAGACCTCCTCGCGCATCTCGATGATCACGGTGGAGGCGTCGGGGGCATAGGGGTAGCCGTGGAGTTGCATCACGCCGTGTCCGGTCTCGGCGATCTCGAACCGGAAGGCGTCGAAGGCGAAGTCGGCGGCGAGCCAGATGTAGCGGCAGTGGTGCGGGGTCACATGGGGGCGGAACACATGGGCGTGGGCCCCGCGTGTGGTGCTGTTGACTCCGTCGGCGGCGATGACGAGGTCATGCGTCTCTTCGAGGCCGGCCGGGGCCTCCGTACGGAAGCGGAGGTCCACGCCGAGAGTACGGCAGCGGTCGTGCAGGATCTCGAGGAGTCGTCTGCGGCCGAGGGCGGCGAAGCCGTGGCCTCCGGAGGTGTGGCGTACGCCCCGGCGCACGACGTCGATGTCGTCCCAGCGGACGAAGTCGGACTGCATCGCCTGGTAGACCACCGGGTCCGCGTGCTCGATGCCGCCGAGGGTCTCGTCGGAGAGGACCACGCCGAAGCCGAAGGTGTCGTCGGGGGCGTTGCGTTCCCAGACGGTGATCTCGCGGGCCGGGTCGAGACGTTTCAGCAGGGCGGCCGCGTAGAGTCCGCCCGGACCACCGCCGATGACCGCCACGCGGAGGGGGTTCACCGTCCGCTCCACTTCGGCGGCCTCTTCTCCGTGAACGCCGCGTGGAACTCCCGGTAGTCCTCGCCGTTCATCAGCAGCGCCTGGGTCGAGGCGTCCAGTTCCACCGAAGCCGCCAGCGGCATGTCCAGCTCGGCCGTCAGCAGTGCCTTCGTCTGGGCGTACGCCAGTGCCGGGCCGGTTGCCAGGCGGTGGGCCAGCGCTCGGGCGGCCTCGTCGGCGCCGCCCTCCTCGGTCAGTTCGCTGATCAGGCCGATGCGCTCGGCCTCGGGTGCGCGGACCGGTTCGCCGAGCATGAGCAGGCGGGTGGCGTGGCCGAGGCCGACCACGCGAGGCAGCAGATAGGCCGCGCCCATGTCACCGCCGGACAGGCCGACCCTGGTGAACAGGAACGCGAACCGGGCCGACGGGTCGGCCACCCGGAAGTCGGCGGCCAGGGCCAGTACGGCTCCCGCGCCCGCAGCCACCCCGTGCACGGCCGCGATCACCGGGAACGGGCACTCCCGTACGGCCCGCACCACCTGGCCCGTCATCCGGTTGAAGTCGAGGAGCTGGGCCGTGTCCATGGCGAGGGTCGCGCCGATGATCTCGTCGACGTCTCCGCCGGAGCAGAAACCGCGACCCTCGCCGGCCAGGACCAGGGCCCGGACGGAACGCTCGCGGGACAGTTCGGCGAGCAGGTCGCGCAGGTCGGCGTAGGCGCCGAAGGTGAGCGCGTTGAGTTTGTCGGGGCGGGCGATGGTGACCGTGGCGACCCCGTCGGCGAGGTCGACGCGCAGGTGCTGCCAGTCGGGGGTGCGGGCGGCGGAGCCGGTGAAGGGGCTCATGTCCGTGCGGCCTCCTCGTGCTCGGGCTGGGTGCGAGGTTCGAGGTGCGCTCTGCCCTTCGAAGTTATCACCCATCTTTGACTACCGTCACGAGTGCGCGATACAGACGTCCGAATGCGTCCTCGGCACGTCCGGATGTGACCTGGGCCCGTCACATCCGTCACGGCTCGTCGACAGAGGGGCAACGGCGGGATCAGCGGTGAGAGGCAAGCCGTTGCTACGGGTAAGCCGCCTGCCAACGGGGCCGAAGGTCCCGTACGGTCCCGCCGGTCGCCTCTGCCGACGGCGCCGTACCATTCATCAGGTTGAAAGCAGGACAGCCTGCTCATGAACGGAACCGCCTTGCAAGATCGCCCTCCGGCCTCCGCCTCCTGGCGCATCGCACTGCCGCATTCCGCCGCGGCCGTGCCCGTGGCGCGCGCTCTGGTCCGCACCGCGCTGGCCGAGCTGGAGCACGGGGCGGACTGCGACACCGTGGAGCTGCTGACGGCCGAGCTGGTGGCGAACGCCGTGGAGCACACGGCCGGCGACAGCCCGATAGAGCTGGTCGTGGAGCTGCTGCCGACCGGCTGCCAGGTGGAGGTGCACGACCCGGACCCGGCACCCCCGGGGCACCTCACCCAGCCGGACACCAGGGACCCGGACCCCTGGCAGGAGCACGGCCGGGGACTGCTCCTGATCAGGGCGCTCAGTTCGTCGTGCGGTCACCGCCCGACCGAGACCGGCAAGGCGGTGTGGTTCCGTCTGTCGGTGGTGCCGCCTCAGTGGCACCCGGCGTGACGCTCAGGCCAGCGTCGCGACCAGCACCGCCTTGATCGTGTGCAGACGGTTCTCCGCCTCGTCGAACACGACCGAGTACGCCGACTCGAACACCTCGTCCGTGACCTCCAGGGACTCCAGGCCGTGGGTCTCGAAGATCTCCTGCCCCACCTTCGTACCCAGGTCGTGGAAGGCGGGCAGGCAGTGCAGGAACTTGACGTCCGCGTTCCCCGTGGCCCGCAGCACGTCCATGGTCACGGCGTACGGCGAGAGCGCGGCGATCCGCTCGTCCCACACGTCCTTCGGCTCCCCCATGGAGACCCAGACGTCGGTGGCGACGAAGTCCGCCCCCCGCACCCCCTCGTCCAGCGACTCGGTGAGGGTGATCCGCGCCCCGCTGTCCACGGCGAGCGCCCGCGCCCGCTCGACGACCTCCTGCGCGGGCCAGTAGCTCTTGGGCGCGACGATCCGCACATCCATGCCGAGCAGCGCACCGGTGATCAGATACGAGTTGCCCATGTTGAACCGCGCGTCGCCGAGGTAGGCGAAGGCGATCTCCCGGACCGGCTTCGCGGTGTTCTCGGTCATCGTCAGCACGTCGGCCAGCATCTGTGTGGGGTGCCAGTCGTCGGTGAGCCCGTTGTACACCGGAACCCCGGCGTACGCGGCCAGCTCCTCCACCTTCTGCTGGCTGTCCCCGCGGTACTCGATCCCGTCGTACATACGGCCGAGCACGCGCGCGGTGTCGCGCACGGACTCCTTGTGCCCGATCTGCGAGCCGGACGGGTCGAGGTAAGTCGTCGAGGCGCCCTGGTCCGCCGCGGCGACCTCGAACGCGCAGCGGGTGCGGGTCGAGGTCTTCTCGAAGATCAGCGCGATGTTCTTCCCGCTCAGGTGCCGCGTCTCGGACCCCGCCTTCTTGGCGGCCTTCAGCTCGGCCGCCAGCTCGACCATGTCGAGGAACTCCTCGGCCGTGAAGTCGAGCTCCTTGAGGAAATGGCGCCCGGCGAGGGCGGTGGGAACAGTCGCCATGGGGGCGCTCCAGAGGGACGGGAACAGGGACACTGGAAGTCTATACGATATTCAGCATTTCTATACAGCCTCCCTCTCCACCGGGCAGCTCATGCAGCGCGGTCCGCCTCTCCCCCGCCCCAGCTCGCTGCCCGGGATCTCGATGACCTCGATGCCCTGCTTGCGCAGATGCGTGTTGGTGGTGGCGTTGCGCTCGTAGGCGACGACGACACCCGGCTCGACAGCGAGGACGTTGCAGCCGTCGTCCCACTGCTCGCGCTCGGCCGCGTGCACGTCCTGGGTGGCGGTCAGGACCCGGATCTCGCTGAGCCCGAGCGCGGCGGCGATCGCGCGGTGCATGTGCTCCGGCGGGTGGTCGGTCACCTTGAGCTCCTTGTCGCCGGCGCCCGGTTCGATGGTGTACGACCGGAGCATGCCGAGCCCGGCGTACTGGGTGAAGGTGTCGCCGTCGACCATCGTCATCACGGTGTCGAGATGCATGAAGGCCCGCCGCTTCGGCATGTCGAGGGCCACGATCGACTGCGCGGAGCCCTCGGCGAACAGCTTGTGCGCGAGCATCTCGACGGCCTGGGGCGTGGTCCGCTCGCTCATGCCGATGAGGACGGCGCCGTTGCCGATGACAAGGACGTCGCCGCCCTCGATGGTGGACGGGTAGTCGGCCTGACCCTCCGACCAGAGGTGGAACGTCTCGTCACGGAAGAGCGGGTGGTGGCGGTAGATCGCCTCGAAGTGGACCGTCTCGCGCTGCCGGGCGGGCCACTTCATGGCATTGACGGAGACCCCGTCGTATATCCAGGCGGAGGTGTCGCGGGTGAAGAGGTGGTTGGGCAGCGGGGCGAGGAGGAAGTCGTCGAGGTCCATGACATGGAAGCGCACGGAGGTCGGCTCCGGGTGCGCGTCCAGGAACTCCCGCTTGGTCATGCCGCCGACAAGGGCCTCGGCGAGTTCCCCGGCGGGCAGCGCCTCGAAGGAGGACCTGAGGTGGTCGGTGGCCAGCGGGCCGTACTCCTTCTCGTCGAAGACCCGGTCGAGGACGAGCGAACGGGCCGCCGGGATCTCCAGGGCCTCGGTGAGCAGGTCGCCGAAGAGGTGCACGGCGACACCGCGGTCACGCAGCACGTCGGCGAACCCGTCGTGCTCGGCGCGCGCCCGGCGCACCCACAGCACGTCGTCGAAGAGCAGTGCGTCCTTGTTGCTGGGGGTGAGCCTTTTGAGCTCGAGATCCGGCCGGTGCAGGATGACGCGGCTGAGCCGCCCGGCTTCGGAGTCGACATGGAATCCCATGCCTCCATCCTGACCACCCGGGGGCCTCTTGACCCCTCCGTCCGCCTGGCTTTCTTGTTCTCGTCCTCTTGACGACAAGTGCACACCCTGGTTATCGTCTCACAGACGAAAAGAGGGAGTTCGATGGCCGACATCACCCGGCGCCTCGGCTGGCGCCATCTGCGCGGCGCGCCCACGGCGCACATCCGGCACCACCGCGGCGGCGAGTTGCTGCACGACGGTCCGGGGCTCAGCTTCTGGTTCCGCGCACTGACGGCCGCGCTCTCCGAAGTCCCCGTGGACGACCGTGAGTTGGCCATGACCTTCCATGCCCGTACGTCCGACTTCCAGGACGTGGCGGTGCAGGCGACCGTGACCTACCGGATCGGTGACCCGGCCCTCGCCGCCGCCCGCCTGGACTTCTCGATCGACCCGGACACCGGAGTGTGGCGGGGCGCGCCCCTGGAGCAGCTGGGCACACTGCTCACGGAGACGGCCCAGCAGCACGCGCTGGACGTGCTGACCCGGACCTCCCTGTCCTCCGCACTGGTGGACGGAGTCTCGGCGGTGCGCGAGCGGATCGCGGCGGGCCTCGGCGCCGAGCCACGGTTGCCGGCCACCGGCATCGAGGTGGTCGCCGTACGCGTGATGGCGCTGCGCCCCGAACCGGAGGTGGAACGGGCCCTGCGCACCCCGGCCCGTGAACAGATCCAGCAGGAGGCCGACAGGGCGACCTACGAACGGCGGGCCGTCGCCGTGGAGCGCGAGCGGGCCATCGCCGAGAACGAACTGGCCAGTCAGATCGAACTCGCTCGCCGCGAGGAGCAGTTGGTGGAGCAGCGGGGCACCAACGCACGCCGGGAGGCGGAGGAACACGCGGCGGCGGACGCGGTACGGGCCGAGGCGGAGGCGACGCGTTCGGTACGGCTCGCCCGCGCGGAGGCCGAGGGAGTGCGCGCGGTCGGCGACGCGAAGGCGCAGGCGCAGGCCGCCTGGCTGAAGGTGCACGAGGACGTCGAGGTCGCCACCCTGCACGCCCTGACCGGAACCCGGCTCGCGGAGAACCTGCCGCACATCGACAGCCTGACGATCTCCCCGGACGTGCTGACCGGGCTCCTGGCCAAACTGGGCGCGCGGGAGCCGGAGTGAGTCTCGCGCCGCGGGCCGTCCTGGTCCATCGCACCACGGAGTACGAGGAGTTGGTGGCCCACCACGGCACCCACGGCCAGGCCGCCTTCTTCCTCGCCTCCCGGGGCCGGGACATCGAGGAGGTCGCCGAACGCCATGAGCGCACCCGCCGGGCACTCGCCGAGGTGACCTCCGCGATTCCGCTGACCTGGCGTCAGGCCCGGGTGGAACGGGCCGACCTGGACCGTTTCCTGTTCGCTCCCGAGGACGTCGTGATCGTGGTCGGCCAGGACGGGCTGGTGGCGAACGTGGCCAAGTACCTGTCCGGCCAGCCGGTGCTGGGCATCGACACCGAGCCCGGCCGCAACCCCGGTGTCCTGGTACGGCACCGCCCGCGGGACACGGCGAAGTTGCTGACGGCGACCGGTGCGGGCGTCGATGAGCTGACGATGGTCGAGGCCGTCGCGGACGACACCCAGCGGCTCGTCGCACTGAACGAGATCTACCTGGGCGCCGCCGGTCATCAGACCGCCAGATACCGCCTGGGCCTGGAGGGCGACGGGGGTGTCGTCGAGGCCCAGGCTTCGTCCGGGGTGCTGGTGGGGACGGGGACCGGAGCCACGGGCTGGCTCCGGTCCGTGTGGCAGGAGCGGGGCGGTGCCCTGCGGCTGCCGGCGCCGACGGAGACCCGCCTGGTCTGGTTCGTCCGCGAGGCCTGGCCCTCCCCGGCCACCGGCACCTCCCTGACCGCGGGCGAACTCCCCGCCCCGGCCCGCCTCCGCCTCACCGTCGAGTCCGAACGTCTGATCGCCTTCGGGGACGGGATGGAGGGCGACTCGCTGGAGCTGACGTGGGGACAGACCGTGGAGGTGGGGGTGTGCGGGGAGCGGTTGCGGTTGGTGGGGTGAGGGGTGACGACAGGTCACCCCTCACCCCTCGAACCTCGGCTCACAGCCGTGGGTCGACCGGCTCCGACTCCAGCGCCAGCACCCCGAACACCGCCTCGTGCACCCGCCACAGCGGCTCGCCCTCCGCCAGCCGGTCCAGGGCCTCCAGACCCAGGGCGTACTCGCGGATCGCGAGGGAGCGCTTGTGGTTCAGGAACCTCTTGCGCAGGCGGTCGAGGTTCTCCGGGCGGGTGTACTCGGGGCCGTAGATGATCCGCAGGTACTCCCGGCCGCGGCACTTGATGCCGGGCTGGACCAGCCGGCCCTCCGTGCTGCGGACCACCGCGCCGAGCGGCTTCACGACCATGCCCTCGCCGCCGCGGCCGGTCATCTCCAGCCACCAGTCCACGCCCGCCCGCACCGACTCCGGGTCGCCGGTGTCGACGTAGAGGCGCCGGGTGGTCTGGAGCAGGCCCGTGCTGTCGTGCTCCACCAGGCGGTCCAGCAGGGCCAGCTGCTCGTCGTGCCGCAGCCCCGCGAGACTGCGGCCCTGGACCGCGAGGATCTGGAACGGTGCCAGGCGGACGCCGTCCAGGCCGTCGGTGGTCCAGCAGTAGCGGCGGTACGCCTCGGTGAACGCGCTTGCCGCGTCGGCCCGTTCGCGCTGGCGGGCCAGCAGGTCCGTCACGTCCACACCCCGGTCCGCGGCACCCTTCAGCACGGCCAGCACGCCCGGGAACACCGCGCCGGACGCGGCGCCGACGGCCGCGTACTGAGACCGCAGCAGGCCCGCGGCCTTCAGCGACCACGGCATCAGCTCTGCGTCCAACAGCAGCCAGTCCGTGTCGAGTTCCGCCCACAGACCCGCCTCGGCGATCGCCGTCCGCAGCCGGTCGAGGATCGTCTCGGTCACCGACTCGTCGTCGAAGAACGGGCGGCCGGTGCGGGTGTAGAGCGAGCCCGTCGGGCCGTCCACGCCGAAGCGCCTGCGGGCCGTCTCCGCGTCCCGGCAGACCAGAGCGACCGCCCGTGAGCCCATGTGCTTCTCCTCGCACACGACCCGCTCGACCCCGTCCTCGGCGTACTGCGCGAACGCCTCCGCCGGGTGCTCCAGGTAGCCCTCGACATGGCTGGTCGCCGTGGGGGCCATGGTCGGCGGCAGGTACGGCAGCAGCCGCGGGTCCACCGCGAAGCGGCTCATGACCTCCAGGGCCGCGGCCGCGTTCTCCTCGCGGACGGCGACCCGGCCCGAGTGCCTGGTCTCGACGGCCCTGCGGCCGTGCACGTCGGCCAGGTCGAGCGGCCGGCCGTCCTGGCCGCCGGGCGCCTCCGACTTCAGCGGCTTCGTCGGCTCGTACCAGACCCGCTCCGCCGGTACGTCGACGAGCTCGCGCTCCGGCCAGCGCAGCGCCGTGAGCTTGCCGCCGAAGACCGCGCCGGTGTCCAGGCAGATGGTGTTGTTGAGCCAGGTCGCCTCCGGGACCGGGGTGTGGCCGTAGACCACGGCCGCCCGGCCGCGGTAGTCCTCCGCCCACGGGTAGCGCACCGGCAGCCCGAACTCGTCGGTCTCGCCGGTGGTGTCGCCGTACAGCGCGTGCGAGCGGACGCGGCCGGAGGTGCGGCCGTGGTACTTCTCCGGCAGACCGGCGTGACAGACGACCAGTCGGCCGCCGTCGAGGACGTAGTGGCTGACGAGGCCGTCGATGAACTCCCGCACCTCGGCCCGGAACTCGTCCGACACCGCCTCCATCTGCTCGATGGTCTCCGCGAGGCCGTGGGTGTGCTGGACCTTGCGGCCCTTGAGGTAACGGCCGTACTTGTTCTCGTGGTTGCCCGGCACGCACAGCGCGTTGCCCGACTTGACCATCGACATCACGCGCCGCAGCACACCGGGGCTGTCCGGGCCGCGGTCGACGAGGTCACCGACGAAGACCGCGGTACGGCCCTCGGGGTGGACGCCGTCGAGGTAGCCCAACTTGCCGAGCAGCGACTCCAGTTCCGAGGCGCAGCCGTGGATGTCGCCGACGATGTCGAAGGGACCGGTCAGGTGGGTCAGGTCGTTGAAGCGCTTCTCGGTGACGACGGTGGCGTGCTCGACCTCCGCCACCCCGCGCAGGACGTGCACCTTGCGGAAGCCCTCGCGCTCCAGGTGGCGGATGGAGCGGCGCAGTTCGCGGATGTGGCGCTTGATGACCCGGACCGGCATGTCGGCCCGGTCGCTGCGGCCCGCGTTGCGCTCGGCGCACACCTCCTCGGGCACGTCCAGGACGATGGCGATGGGCAGCACGTCGTACTGCTTGGCCAGGTCGATGAGCTGCCGTCGGGAGTCGGACTGCACGCTGGTCGCGTCGACGACCGTGCGGCGGCCGGCTGCCAGACGCTTGCCCGCGATGTAGTGCAGGACGTCGAAGGCGTCCTTCGTGGCGCCCTGGTCGTTCTCGTCGTCGGAGACCAGGCCGCGGCAGAAGTCGGAGGAGATCACCTCGGTCGGCTTGAAGTGGCGCCGGGCGAAGGTGGACTTGCCGGAGCCGGAGGCACCGACGAGGACGACGAGGGAGAGGTCGGTGACGGGGAGCACCCGTCCCGCGGTCTGTGTCTCGCTCATGCGGCCTTCGCCTCCTTCTCGGTCCTGATCACAAATGCGGCCATCTGCGTGGGCGGTCCCACTTCCGGGTCGTCCGGGCCCACAGGCACGAACTCCACGCCGTAGCCGTGCCGTTCGGCCACCGACGACGCCCAGGTGCGGAACTCCTCCCGCGTCCACTCGAAGCGGTGGTCGCCGTGCCGGACGTGTCCGGCCGGGAGCGACTCCCAGCGGACGTTGTACTCGACGTTCGGGGTCGTCACGAGGACGGTCCGCGGGCGGGCCGCACCGAACACCGCGTACTCCAGGGCGGGCAGCCGGGGCAGGTCGAGGTGCTCGATCACCTCGCTGAGCACGGCGGCGTCGTACCCCTTGAGCCGCTTGTCGGTGTACGCCAGCGAGCCCTGGAAGAGCTGGACGCGGGAGGCCATCCGCTCCCCCATGCGGTCCAGCTTCAGCCGCCGGGAGGCGATGGTGAGCGCCCGCACCGACACGTCGACGCCGACGATCTCGGTGAACTTCGGGTCCTTGAGCAGCGCCTGTACCAACTGGCCCTGTCCGCAGCCGAGATCGAGGACGCGGGCGGCACCGGCGGCGCGCAGCGCCTCCATGATGGCCTCGCGGCGCTGCACGGCGAGCGGGGTCGGCTTCTCCTCGGTCTCGGTCTCCGCCTCGACGGCGTTGTCGATGTCCTCGACCTCGCTGTCGTCGGCCTCGGCGAGCCGCACCAGTTCCAGGCGTTCCATCGCCTCGCGCGTCAGCGACCAGCGGCGGGACAGGTAGCGGCTGGTGATCAGCTTCTGCTCCGGGTGCTCGGGCAGCCAGCCCTCACCGGCCCGGAGCAGCTTGTCGACCTCGTCGGGGGCCACCCAGTAGTGCTTGGCGTCGTCGAGGACGGGGAGAAGGACGTACAGGTGGCGCAGGGCCTCGGCGACGGTGAGCCGTGTGGACTCCAGTTCGAGGCGGACGTAGCGCGAGTCGCCCCACTCCGGGAACTCGGTGTCCAGGGCCACCGGTTCGACGGTCACGGTCCAGCCGAGCGGCTCGAAGAGCGCCCGTACGAGACCCGGGCCACCGCGGGCCGGGAGGGCGGGCACCTCGATCCGCAACGGCCTCGGCTGCTGCGGGAGTTCGGGCCTGGCCTGGCACACCCCGCGCATCGCGCTGGAGAAGACCGCGCTCAGCGCCACCGCGAGCAGCGAAGAGGCCGCGTAGGGGCGGTCGTTGACGTACTGCGCGAGCGCCGAGTCCGGGGCGCCGCCGCGTCCCTTGCCCTTGCCGCGCCTGACCAGCGCCACCGCGTCGACCTCCAGCAACAGCGCCGCCGTGCAGCGCTGATCGTCCGCCTCGGGGTACAGGACATGCGCCCTGCCGTAGGAGGTGGAGAACGCCTGCGCTTTCTCGGGATGCTTGTGCAGCAGGAAGCCGAGGTCGGTGGCGGGGCGCTCGGGAGTGCCGGTGGTACTGATCGTCAGAAACATGTGAGTGGCCTCTCCGGCCGGTGGACGGTACGGGATGCCGTGCGCGCGAAAGCCCCCGAGACGGTGATCCCGGGGGCTCGGCAGGACGACCTCCTCAGCTTGGCACAGTCGGTCCCACCTGCGCCTTCGATTAACCCGGAGAGGCCGGACCGGCTACGACAGCTGCGACTGGACCTGCGCGGAGATCAGCTCCAGGTGGTCCAGGTCGTCGAGGTCGAGGACCTGGAGGTAGATCCGGCGGGAGCCCGCGGCGGCGTAGCGGCCGATCCTGTCGACGACCTCGGCGGGGGTGCCGGCCAGGCCGTTGGTCTTGAGCTCCTCGACCTCACGGCCGATGGCCGCGGCACGACGGGCGACCTCCTGGTCGTCCTTGCCGACACAGACGACGAGGGCGTTGGAGAAGGTGATCGCGTCGGCCGCGCGGCCCGCCTCCTGGGCGGCGGCACGGACCCGGCCGAACTGCGCCTCGCTGTCCTCGGGCGAGGCGAACGGCATGTTGAACTCGTCGGCGTAACGGGCGGCGAGGCGCGGGGTACGGGTCGCGCCGTGGCCGCCGATCAGCACGGGGATCTTGTGCTGGGCGGGCTTGGGGAGCGCGGGTGACTTCGTGAGCTGGTAGTGCTCGCCGTGGAAGTCGAAGGTCTCGCCGGGTTCGGTGGCCCACAGACCGGTGACGATCTCCAGCTGCTCCTCCAGGCGGGGGAACTTCTCCTTCGGGAACGGGATGCCGTACGCCTTGTGCTCCTCCTCGAACCAGCCCGCGCCCAGGCCCAGTTCGACGCGGCCGCCGGACATCTGGTCGACCTGGGCGACCTGGATGGCGAGAACGCCGGGGAGCCGGAAGGTGGCGGCGGTCATGAGGGTGCCGAGGCGGATCCGCTTGGTCTCGCGGGCGAGGCCGGCGAGGGTGATCCAGGCGTCGGTGGGGCCGGGGAGGCCGTCGCCGTCGCCCATCTTCAGGTAGTGGTCGGAGCGGAAGAACGCGTCGAAGCCCAGGTCCTCGGTGGCCTTGGCGACGGTGAGGAGGGTGTCGTAGCTTGCGCCCTGCTGGGGCTCGGTGAAGATGCGGAGGTCCATGACTCCATCCTGCACGCAGGGGCTCGCCGGGGCCCCATCGGTCCCCGGGGCCTCACCCGTCCCCGGGCAGGGTGAAAATACGTCAACGGTGTGCCCGAGGGCCGAACGTGCCAGTGACCGGGCCCTTTGGTGATCGTTGGCTCGGGCGGAGCCGGCTTGTCGTCGCCGGTGCGTGATCCGTTACCCGCGTCGGTCCCTTCGCCGGGGTCCTTGGGCCGAGGAGGCCGTCATGTCCGAAGAATCCGTGCCGCTGGCCGCGGGGGCTGGGCAGCCGAAGGGGTTGCTGCAGCAGATGGAGGAGCTGATGGCGGCGCTGAACGCGGATCTGTCGGCGTTGGACAAGGATCTTCAGGGGGCCCGGGGTTCGGGGCGGGGGGTCGGCGAGGAGGGGGCCGACTGAGGGTTGTCCGGCGGGTGCGGGCCGGTGGGGGCTGTCGCGCAGTTCCCCGCGCCCCTGAGTGGGTGCAGTCGAAGCAGGCCCAGCTGTACCCGGCCAGGGCGGGGAACTGCGCGACCAGCCACGACGGATCCGCAGCCGAAGAACTCACCCCGCCTCCGGCAACTCGTCCCCCCGGTCCGCCAGTCTTCGCAGCATCTGCAGCACCCGGTCCCGCGACTCGTCCGCCGCGTCGATCGCCTCCATGCACTGCCAGTACGTCGTCTCGTCGTCGGCCGCGCAGGCCAGGCCGACCAGGGCTATGCCCACTTCGCCGAGGAGACCGCCGAGGTAGAGGAGGGCCTGGCGGGCGTCACCGAGCTCGGTGAGCTGCGCGGCACGCAACTCCGCCAGAGCGATGTCGGGACGCTCCAGGACCCCGCAGCCCCGCCCCGCCAGTTCGGTCAACCCCAGCGCCTCGCCCCGCAGTTCGGGCGGGCCGGCGACCGCGAGGCGGCTCCCTATCGCCTGGGCCAGGGCCTGCGCCTGCCACACCTCCGCCATGACCTGAGGCGCCTCTCCGCCCCCGGCCAGGGCACGCCTGCTCGTCACGATGAGCCGCACCGCGTCCATCGGCTGCCCCCGTCTGTCGCGACGTACCCCCGGGCACGTCCGCCCGAACTCCCTTGTCCACTACCCAGAGTGAGCTCGCTCGGAACGAAAAACTAGAGGTAGACGGAAATCTGTGGACAACAAATCGATTTCGAAGCAGCTTTTCGTCACAGAGAGTGAAAGAGGACTGAATCCTTCCTTACGGCGCGGGAAACCTCCGCTCGTTCCGGTCGATCTTCGCGTCAAGGGCGGCCAGCGGATCGACGCCGAGCACCTCGCACAGCTGGAGCAGATACGCGAGCACGTCGGCGATCTCGTCCGTGACGCGGTGCGCCGTGTCGGGGTCGTCCATGACCCGGTTCGACTCCTCGGGCGTCAACCACTGGAAGATCTCGACCAGTTCGGAGGCCTCCACGCTGAGCGCGGCGACGAGGTTCTTGGGGGTGTGGTACGGCTGCCAGTCGCGGGCCGCCGCGAAGTCGGCCAGCCTGCGCTGTAGTTTCGCCACGTCGAGAGGTTCGGTCACGCCTCCAGGTGTACCACCGTGACCCCGTCCACCCCGGCGGCCCACGAAGCGTCGCTCACGGCCCCCACGAGCCGGATGTGGCCGCGCTCGCACATCCGCACGGCCAGCCGCAGCAGCTCGGTCCGCTGCCGCGGGTCCAGGCTCCGGTCGAGGTTGTCGGCGAGCACGGTCAGTGTCTGCATCGCCGCGGGCACCTCACCGGCCGGGTCGACCTCCAGCACCCCGGGCCCGGTGAGCAGGACCAGCGCGAGGGCGAGGTAGCGCAACTCGCCGTCGCCCAGCCGCCCGAGCTCCGTACGGCCGCCGTCCGCGCGGTCGAGCAGGGCCCGGACCCTCCCGGCGGGCAGGGGCTCGGCGAGGACGTCGGCGACGGGGCCCGCGCATCCGGCGCGCACGGCGGCGACGAGTTGGGCGTGCCGTCGGCCGCACTCCGCGCGGGTGCGCCACAGGACGTCGGCGAGGTTGTCGCAGCCGCCGAGCAGCCGTCCGGAACCGGTCGGGACGGGCAGGCGCATGCGGCCGGGCCGTGGGTCGCAGCCGAAGACGGAGCGCAGGGCGACGACCATCTGTTCGGCGGCGGCGAGGACGCGCCGCTGTCCGTCCGTCTTGCCGGCCACGCGCAGCGGCAGCAGTGCGGTGCCGAGCTGGTCGTCCGGGAGCGGGGCGCGGGTGACCGGTGCGTTCCCGGCGGTGTGCCAGGCGGCCTGCACGGCTCGGCGGGAGGGGTCGCGCAGGGCGGTCTCCAGCAGGACGAGCCCGCCGGAGGTCAACCGCTCCCCCACGACGCGCAGTTCGGGCTCGGCCTGGACGGCGATGTCGAGCCGGACCGGACCCTCGGGCCCGTCGGCCGTGCAGCCGATGCGGAAGCCGCGGCGGCGCTGTGCGTCGGGGCGGGCCCGGTCGGGGACACAGGCGACGGGTCGGGGGAACACCTGGTCGAGGCTCGCGCCGCCGCCGAGCCGCGCGAGTGCCTCGTACGCCCTGAGCGCGGTCGTCTTGCCGCTCCCACTGGGCCCGGCGAACAGGGTCAGCGGCCCGAGCGGCAGCGCTGCCCGCCGGTGCACGGCGTACGCGGAGAGCCGCAGCTCGGTGAGGCAGGGCCGGTCGGGGCGGCGCTCGGCGCCCTGCGGCAGCTCCGCGGGCGGAGAGGCCGACTGAGCCGGCACTACGGAGGAGGTGGGGGACACACGCATATCCGGACCGTAGGACTCCGCCACCGGGCGAACCGTTCCTCCGCGGCGGCCTTCCTACGAACGAGCGAACCTCCCCGAAGGTCAGGCCCCCGGCATCCCCGCGCTCTCCATCAGGCCCGTCACCTCGGTCCCGGCCGGGGTGAGCAGGAACACGTTCCGGTCCACCCGGTGCATCCCGCTGGCCAGCCCGAACACGACCCCGGTGCTGAAGTCGAGGACCCGCTTGGCGACCTCCGTCTCCGCGCTGGTGAGGTCGAGCAGGACGGGGATGCCCGCCATCAGGGTCTCGGCGACCTCGCGGGCGTCCGCGAAGATGTTGATCCGCAGCACGACGAAACGGCGCCGGGCCTCGGTCTCCGCCTCCGGCATGGCCCGGTGTCCGACCGCGGACGGCCACGCGTCCCGCCCGCGCAACGGAACGACCTGGGCGAGCCCCTCCCACTGTTCATCGGTGACGTCGTACCTGTTCACCGGCTCCCCCCGATCCGACTCGCCTTCGATGCCTGCACCAGCCAATTCTTACGCCAAGTCACCCGTTCGGCCCAACAACGACACGGTCCGCGACCGACTCGGCGGTCACATCACACCCCGTCCGCCGCGGACGAAAGGGTCTTACCCGCCTCACACCGGACTCTTGGCCTCCGACGGAGGGCCCCTCACCAGTCCCGATTAGCGTCCGCTGTCGTGCTCTTGGCAGATACTCAGCTGTCGGCACCCGGCCGGCCGACCCAGCCGGCGGTGTCCACAGCCCCGGAACCGCCCACGCAGTGGCATCGCGTCCTGACGCTGCTCGCGGACGTCAGCCTTTTCATCGGCACGCGCGACGTGTGGACACAGGCGGCCGTCCACCGGCCGGCCGTGGCCGCGGTCATCTCGGTCTGCTACGTCTCGATCCTCGTCTGCGGCGTCCTGGCCCTGGTCGTGCGCGGGCGGCGCTCCCTCGCGCGCGTGGACCTGTGCGTGCTGGTGACCGGTCTCACGCTCGCCCTGTGCGCGTTCGTCCTGCTGCACCGCGGCACCGACGAGTCCGTCCTCACCGCCCAGGCGGCCCGCGACCTGGTCGCCGGGCACGGCGTCTACGGGCGTCCCTGGCCCTGGCTCTTCGGCGGCAACGGCATTGCGCTCACCCCGACCGTCACGGGCGGCTACGACTACACGTACGGCTACCCGCCGCTCGCCCCGCTGCTGACCGCGCCCCTGCTGTGGCTCGGCCACGGCGGGCTGCCGGCCATCGCGCTGAGCACGGGCGCACTGCTCGTCGGCACGGTCGTGCTGTGGTGGCTGCTGCCCGCGCCGTGGCGGCCGGCGGCGACCATGACGTGCCTGGGCTTCTCGATGATCACCATGTACGGCCGACTCGGATACCCGGCGATCCTGGCGCTGGCCCTGCTGGTGCCGGTGGTGGTGCGCTGGCCCCGGATCGGCCGGGGCGGACGGCTGGGTTCGGCCGGCATGGCGCAGGCGGCCTGTCTGGGCGCGGCGTGCGCGGCGCAGCAACTGCCGTGGTTCCTCACGCCGTTCCTGCTCGCGGGGATCTACGCGGTACGCCGCGGGGAGCTCGGTGCGCGGGCGGCGGGCCTGGTGGTACTGCGGCTCGCCGGGGTCGCCGCCACCGTATGGCTGCTGATCAACGTGTACTTCGTCGTGAGCCAGCCGGCCCAATGGCTGAAGGGGATCGCGCTGCCGCTGATCCAGGGCGCGGTGCTGCACGGTCAGGGCCTGGTGGACGTGCCCCTGTATCTCACCGCCGGCAGCGACCGGCTCGACTGGTACGGGTACGCGAGTCTGCTGCTGCTCGCCGGTCTGCTGGCGCTGTTCGTGCTGTTCGTGCGCCGCCTCGGACCGGCGGCGACCGTGCTGCCGTGGCTGGCCTTCTGGCTGGCGACGCGTTCGCAGGACGGCTACTACCTGATGATGACCCCGCTGTGGCTGGCGGCGGCGGTCACCGCGCCCGCGGCGGAGTTCGCCGGGGCATGGCAGCCGTTCACGCGCCGGCTCGCAGGCCCGCACCGGCGTCCGGCGCGGATCGCCGCGGCCGTCGTGCTGCTGGGCCCGGCGCTGGCGAGCGCGGCGCTGGCGGCCACCGGCTCACCGCCCCTGCGCATGGAGGTCACCTCGGTGCGTCACGACGTCCGCGCGCTCTCCCGGCTGACCGTGCGCGTCACCAACACGGACGACGGCGCGCTCACCCCGCACTTCACGCTCACCCGGGGCCAGGGAATGTACCCGTACTTCTCGGTGCTGCGCGGGCCGAAGACCCTGCCCGCGCACACGACGGCGACGTACGAGCTGCGACCGCCGGGAGGGACGTACGCCCTGCCGAAGCCGGGGCAGCGGATCCGGCTGCGGGTGTTCACGTCCTCGCCGCAGACGCTGTCGAACACCTACGTCACGCTGCCGACCGCTTGAAGCGGAGCGAGGCGGTGACCGTGGTCAGGCCGCGGATCATGCCCAGTTGGTTCCAGCCCAGGCCGAAGTGATCGCGGTCCACCGAGAACTCGGCGTCCAGCGTGACCGCGTCGGCGCTCGCGTCGGAGAGCCGCGCGGTGAAGGACTGGGGGCGGCTGATGCCGCGCGCGGTGAGCTGGCCGATCACATGCACCTGGTCGCCGTCGCGCAGTTCGGCGCTGCGCACCGCGAAGGTGATCTCGGGGTGGTTCTCGACGTCGAAGAAGTCGGAGCCGCGCAGGTGTTCGTCGCGCTTGGCGTTCTTGGTGTCGAGGGAGGCGGCGTCGAGGGTCACGGTGCCGACGGCGGACCCGTCGGCCCGCACCTCACCCTGACCGTCCACGGTGGCGAAGGCGCCCTTCACGGTCACCAGGCCCCACATCGTCTTGTGCTTCAGGGCGACGGTGGTGGCGGTCCGGTCGAGCTGCCAGGTTCCGGTTTCGACGGCGACGGTCATGATCCCTCACTTCTATAGTCCAAATTTGGATGACAGCACGCTAGCTCATACTCCAAATTTGAACAACAGTTACACTCGACCGCATGGCCGATCCGTCCGAATGTCCCGCCGCGTCCGGTGGACTCCTGCCCCCTGAGCTGCACGCATGGATGCTGATGCTGGCCGCCACGGGAGCCGTCGAGCAGGAGCTGCGCGCTGTCGTCAAGGAGCGGCTGGACGTCTCGCACGACGAGTTCCTGGTCCTGTCCCTGCTCGCCGCGCACCCCGGTCAGGCCCTGCGCATGACGCAGATCGCCGAACTGCTGGGCCGCCCCAAGACCCGTCTCACCTACCAGATCGCCTGCCTTCAGCACGCCGGTCTGGTCACCCGCAGGTCGGTCTGCGGCGACAAGCGGGGCATCGAGGTCGCCCTCACCGAGAAGGCCGGGAAACTGCTCGGCGACGCCTCCGAGGCAATCGCCGAGACGGTCAAGGAGGCGTTCGGACGCTTCATGGGCCCCGCACAGCGCCAGGCCCTCTGCGCGCTGATGCCCGACTTCGCCGCGGAGACGGCAGCGGAGTAGCACCGGTGCGGGCGGGGGTACCGGCCGGTGCCCGCGCCGACACCGAAGAGGCTTTCGGCGGCGCGGGGAACCGCGCGACCGGTCACCGCGAGGCCGCGGTCGCCCGCGGGCCTCAGCCCACCAGCTCCATCAGCGCCCCCCTGGCCCGCGCCACCCGAGACCGCACCGTCCCCACGGGACACCCGCTCACCACGGCAGCCTCCTCGTACGACAGCCCCAGCAGCTGCGTGAGCACGAACGCCTCCCGCCGCTCGCCCGGCAACGCGCCCAACAGATCAAGCAGCGCTATCCCGTCCTCGAACCCCGGCAGACCCTGGGGCTGGGCGCGCTCCACCGCCGCCTGCCAGTCCGAACCGTCGTACCGGCGGGGCCGGGCCGCCGCGTGCCGGAACCCGTCGATCACCGCACGGCGAGCGATGGACAGCAGCCAGGTCCGCGCCGAGGACCGCCCCTCGAACCGGTGCAGACTGCCGAGCGCCCGCAGGAAGGTGTCCTGGGCCAGGTCGTCCACGGCCTGGGGGTCGGCGCAGAGGTAGGAGACGTAGCGCAGGACGTCACGGTGCAGCGCGCGTACGAAACGGTCGACGGCGTCGGTGTCACCGGCGCGGGCGGCGAGTGCCCAGGCGGTGGCGGAGGCGTCGGCGGACTCCTGTCGAGCGTGGAGGTCGGCCGGGGCGGGCAGGGCGGAAGTGATCACCAGGTGTCCTTCTCGGGTCAGCCGTGATCCGGACCGCCGCCTGTCCACACGAGGGTGCGGGGCGGTCCGGTGCGGGGATCCGGCCGTACTGCGCCGACGTGGACGTGAAGGTGTACACGTGGGCGTACGGCCGAGGCCCGAGGCGCACAGGGGCGGCTCGGGCACTGGCTGTCGTCAGGCGACAGCGGTCCCCGGGGGTGGCCCCCGATGGGTGATCGCGTGACCGAGAAGGAGGTGCCGTGGTCCCCGCTCCGAGCGGGCCCGGCGCGCCCGCAGACGCGGGCGGTGCGGGGTCGCGGGCAGGGCGAGCAGCAGCCGCAGCGGGGCGACCAGCCGTGCCGCGACCGCCCGCAGGATGCGGAACGCGGCCCGCTCGCCGTACGCCAGCCAGAGCCCGGTCAGGAGTGCGGCGAGCAGGTGGGCGGCGTACATCCCGAACGGCACGAGGAACGAGAAGGCGTCGACACCCGACGAGGTCCCCATAGGGGCCGCACCGAGGGAGTCCATGCCGCTCATGTGCATGGACTCCATGTGCATCGCGCCCACGTCCGGCGCCGCCGCTGTCGGCTGCGTGAGGGTGAACGCCGCGTGGAGGGCCGTCTGGGCCACGACCACGACGGCCACGATCAGCGGCAGCCCGCGTTCACGGCCGGCCAGACACCAGCCCGCGCACCCGGTCACGGCCAGGCTCGCGGCCAGTGTCCGGCCCGGTACCTGGGCGCCGGACATGAGGACATGGCCCAGGGCGGCGAGCAGCACACAGACGGCCGCGAACACCGCGGCCCGTACTGTGCGCGAACCCCACCCTGCTGTCATGGCGCCTCATCCTCCCATCCGGCACCCGTCCTCACCTGTGCGTACGGAAACCCACAGGTTCCGGCTCACCGAGCGCGGCGACTCCGTACGACGGCGAAGGCGCCGGCCGCCAGGCCCAGGACGCCCACGACCAGCCCGGAGACCCCGAGACCGCGGGCGGTGGAGTCGCTCGCGGAGGTCTTGGCCGCCTCGCCCGCGTCGGGGGAGATCTTCGACGGGGAGGCCGATGTGGCCGTGGCCGCCGTCAGCTTGAGGACCGGCGCCGGGTTCTCCGGCTCCTCGTCGCCCTGGGCGGCCTCCTCGATCCAGCGGACGACCTTCCCGTCGGAGTAGGTTTGGAGGGTCTTGAAGGCCAGCTGGGCGGTGTCGTCGGGCAGTTGACCGAAGGCGACGTCGAAGTCCTCGTACCGGCCGGGAGCGATCTTCCCGCCGGTCCAGGTGATCTCGGAGACCGCGTCGGTGATCGTGCCGTCGTCCGTCTTCACCGGCGTCTTGAGCTTGGTGTCGGTGACCTTGGCGGTCCAGCCGTCGTGCGGGGAGACGAGCACGCCGAGCAGGGGGTGGTCGGTGGGCAGGAACAGCTGGACCTCGGTGGTGCTCGCGGTGTCGCTCTCGTCGGGGACGCGGAAGGTCAGGGCGCCGTCGGTGGCGCCCTTGGCGTAAGTGTCGGGGTGGACGGTGACATGTGCGGAGGCGACGCCCGCGGCAGTGAGGACGGCGGAGGCGGCGAGGGCGGTGCCGAGGCCGACGCGGCGCAGGGCGGTGCGTGCTGAGGACATGGGTGAGGGATCTCCGTACTGACGGGAAGGGGTGAGGGGTCAGATCGGGTACGGGATCGTCGTGGGCGGGCCGCGCCGGTGGACCGTGTGGCGGAGCAGGAGGGGGCGAGGTGTGCGCGGGCCGTCGGCGGGCGGACCCGCCGGGTCCGGGGCGACCGGTTCGCCGTACCCCTGCCACCAGGCCGCGAGACCGGGGACGAGGGCGACGGCCCGGCGCAGGAGCGACCACAGTGCCGCCTCGCCGCGCCGTAGCCACCAGGTCAGCAGGAGGGCGGCCGAGATGTGGGCCGCGGTGGCGTGCGGAGTGAGGGCGTGGATGTGCGGGTGGGTCATGCGCATGCCGTGCATGACCATCACGGTGTGCGGACGCGCCGCCCCGAAGGCCGCATGCAGTGCGCCCTGCGAGGTGAGGGTCGCCGCGCCGATGGCCCCGAGCGACCGTTCCCGGCCGCCGAGCAGCCACCCCGCCACGAACACCGGTACGAACCCGGCTGCCTGCGTCCACACCGGTGGCGCCATGCCCGTCGCCAGGGTGTGTCCCCCGGCGGCCAGCAGCACGCACAGCGCGGCGAACACCGCCGCGCGCAGGCTCCGGACCGCAGGAGACGCCCTCATGACGACCGATACTTCCACGTGTGGTCCAAGCCCCGCCCACGGGTTCGGTCAGTAGATGTCACGCACATAGCGCTTGTCGGTGGCGAGTTGCTTCACATAGGCCGCCGCGCCCGCCTCGTCCAGGCCGCCGTGCAGGACCGCGATGTCCCGGAGCGCCTGGTCGACGTCCTTCGCCATACGGGAGGCGTCGCCGCACACATAGAAGTGGGCCCCGTCCTGGAGCCACGACCACAGCAGTGGACCGTGTTCGCGCATCCGGTCCTGGACGTAGACCTTGGCGCGCTGGTCGCGGGAGAAGGCGGTGTCCAGGCGGGTGAGGGTGCCGTCCGCCAGAAGGCCGGTCAGCTCGTCCTCGTAGTAGAAGTCGGTCGCCCTGTGCTGTTCGCCGAAGAACAGCCAGTTCGGGCCCTGGTGGCCGAGAGCCCGACGCTGCTCCAGGAAGCCGACGAAGGGCGCGACACCGGTGCCGGGGCCGACCATGACCATGGGCGTGCCGGAGTCGGCAGGCGGGCGGAAGTGCGGGGAGCGCTGGACGTGGACGGGCACCGGGGTGTCCGCGGCGGCGTCGGCGAGGAAGGGTGAGCAGACGCCCTGGCGGATCCTGCCGTGCAGGTTCTCGTAGCGCACCACGGACACGGTCAGCGAGACGAGGTGCGGGTCGGTCAGCGGGCTGGACGATATGGAGTACAGGCGCGGCTGGAGGCGCCCGAGGATCCGCGCCCACTCCTGCGGGCCGGCCGTCACGGCGTATTCCGTGATCACGTCCACGGCCTGCCTGCCCCAGCCCCACTTGGCGAGCTCGTCCTTGTTGTCCGGGCGCAGGAGTTTCTTCAACTCCCTTGGGTCGCGGGTGCGTTCGGCGACGAACCGGAGCAGTCCCGGGGTGATCCTGGTGATGTCGAGGTGGCGCAAAAACGCCTCACCGACCGCGACCTCGCCCACGCCGTTCACGTCCACCGCGGCCCCGGCGTCCAGGCCGGTGACCGCGAGCCACTCCTCCACCAGGTCGGCCGAGTTGAGCGGCCGGATGCCGAGGGCGTCGCCCGCCTCGTACAGCAGCGGGCTCTCGCTGTCCCGGGTGTCGAAGGTGAACCTGCGGACCTCCTTGCCGGCGCCGGGCAGGCTCAGGAGGCGGTTGCCGGTGAGGCGGGCGAGGACCGGGATGGGTTTCCTCGAGCGGGGCGCGGTGACCGGGAGGGCCGGCTGGACCCCGGGGGCCGGTTGGACCGCGGGGGAGACCGACCGCACCACGGTCGGCGGGACCGCGGTCCGCTGGGCCGCGTTCGGCCGGTCCACGACGGGAGCCGACTCCCCCGCGTCCGGCGCCGGGGTGTCGGACAACGCCGTCAGAACCTGGTCCAGCCACCCGTGCGCCGCGTTCTCGAAGTCCGGCTCGCAGTCCGTGCGCGGGGCGAGGCGCAGCGCGCCCAGTTCGCCGAGGCGCTGGTCGAGACGTCGGCCGTGTCCGCAGAAGTCGTCGTACGACGAGTCGCCGAAGGCGAGCACCGCGTACCGCCGTCCCTCCAGGCGGGGAGTGCCGGGATCGGCCAGGGTCTCCCAGAAGCCGCTGCCGTTGTCGGGGGCGTCGCCGTCGCCGAAGGTGCTGGTGATCAGCAACAGGTCGGCGCCGGGCGGCAGTTCGCCGAGGTCGGCCTGGTCCATGCCGAGCAGGGACGTGCGGTGGCCCACCGTGGTGAGCCGCTCGGCGGTGGCGGCGGCGAACTCCTCGGCGTTGCCCGTCTGCGAGGCCCACAGGATGACGACCTCGCGGCGCAGAACGGTGGTCGTGGACTGTGTTGTCGAGGACTGTGTTGTCGAGGACTGTGTGCCCGTCGCCCGTGAGTACATCCCGGCGAGTGTGCCGTTCACCCACAGGGCGTGCTCGGGGCTGAAGGGCGCCTCGGGCGGCAGCACCGGCACCCCGGGCGCACCGGCGGGAATCCCGGCGAGGAACCCGACCAGGTACTGCCGTTCCTGGGCGGTGAGGACGGGCGGCGGGGCCGGGTCGAGGCCGAAGACGGACGCGGCCGTGGACGCGGCGGGAGCGATCTCGGCGTCCTCCGGCGCTGCCGTAACCGGAGCCACCGCGGCTCCCGGAGTCCGCAGGGTCACCGGCGTGGGCACCTTGGTCAGCGACACCGCGCACACCTTGAACTCCGGCTGGAACGACAGCGGATCGACGGCGTCGTTCGTCACCGCGTTGACGCTCAGGTACTCCCCGAACAGGTCGTTCCAGTGGAAGGGCGCGAAGCAGCACCCCGGCCGCACCCGGTCCGTCACCACGGCGGGGAGCACCGCCCGCCCGCGCCGGGAGGCCACCTCGACGGAGTCGCCGTCGGCCACACCCAGGGCCGACGCGTCATCAGGGTGCAGCTCCACGAACGGCTCTGGGTTCAGCTTGTTCAGCTTCGCCACCTTCGCCGTCTTGGTGAGCGTGTGCCACTGGTGCTGGAGCCTCCCGGTGTTCAGGACGAAGGGGTAGTCGTCGTCCGGCATCTCGGCCGGCGGGATGTGCGGCCGGGCGTAGAAGACGCCCCGCCCGCTCGGCGTGGGGAAGCGGAGCGTGCCGTCCTGCCCCACGTACCGGATGGGGTTGCGGTCCGGGCCGTCCTCGCTCGCCGCGGGCCACTGCACCGGCGTCGACCGGAGCCGCTCGTAGGAGACCCCGCGCAGGTCCCAGCCCGT
This sequence comes from Streptomyces sp. NPDC005303, assembly GCF_040607335.1. Lineage (NCBI taxonomy): Bacteria > Bacillati > Actinomycetota > Actinomycetes > Kitasatosporales > Streptomycetaceae > Streptomyces > Streptomyces sp. NPDC005303. The sequence goes on from NZ_JBEXGM010000010.1 coordinate 252,354, forward strand.
CTTCGGGTTCCAGGCCTGCTTGATCTCCTCGAAGACGTCCTCGGCGCTGTCGTACGAGAACCCCTTCTCGTACCCCATCTCGCAGGCGACGGCGGCGATGATCCGCCAGTCGGCCATCGCCTCGCCGGGCGGGTCGGCCACGGCCGGTGTCAGCGTGAGGTTGCGCTCGCTGTTGACGAAGACGCCCTCGCCCTCCGTCCACAGCGCGCCCGGGACCACGACGTCGGCGTACGCGTTGGTCTCGGTGTCGGCGAAGACGTCCTGGGTGACGACGAACTCGGCGGCCTCCAGGCCCTCGATGACCGTACGGCGGTTGGCGACGGAGGCGACCGGGTTGGTGCAGATGATCCAGCAGGCCTTGATCTCGCCCTCGGCCATCTTCTGGAACATCTCGACCGTGCCCTTGCCGACGCCGTCGGCGCGCAGGGTGTCCGGGGGCAGCTCCCAGAGTTCCTCGATGAAGGCCCGCTCGTCGTCGACGAGGACGGACCGCTGGCCGGGCAGGCCCGGTCCCATGTAGCCCATCTCCCGGCCGCCCATGGCGTTGGGCTGGCCGGTGAGGGAGAAGGGGCCGCTGCCGGGGCGGCAGATGGCGCCCGTGGCGAGGTGGAGGTTGACCAGGGCGTTGGTGTTCCAGGTGCCGTGGGTGGACTGGTTGAGCCCCATGGTCCACAGGCTCATCCACTCGCCGGCCTCTCCGATCAGCCGCGCCGCCTCCCGGATGTCCTCCTCGGCGAGCCCCGTCATCTCGGCCACCGCGGCGGGCGGGTAGTCGGCGAGGAACTCCGGCATCGCCTCCCAGCCCTCGGTGTGGGCGGCGATGAAGTCGGGGTCGGTGTCGCCGTTCTCGTGCAGCAGGTGCAGCAGGCCGTTCAGCAGCGCGAGGTCGGCACCCGGCTTGATCTGGAGGAAGAGGTCCGCCTTCGCGGCGGTGGCGGTGCGCCGCGGATCCACGACGATCACCTTGGCGCCCGCCGACTTGACCCGCTCCATCATGCGCAGGAAGAGAATCGGGTGGCAGTCGGCCATGTTGGAGCCGATGACGAAGAACAGGTCGGCGTTCTCGAAGTCCTGGTACGAGCCGGGCGGGCCGTCCGCCCCGAGCGACAGCTTGTAGCCGGTGCCGGCACTGGCCATGCACAGCCGGGAGTTCGACTCGATCTGGTTGGTGCGCAGGAATCCCTTGGCGAGTTTGTTCGCCAGGTATTGCGCCTCCAGGCTCATCTGGCCGGACACATAGAGCGAGACCGCGTCGGGACCGTGCTCGTCGATGATCTCCCGCAGCCGCCGGGCCGTCTCGGTGATCGCCACGCCGACGGCTTCCGGCACCGGCTCCTCGCCCCGCTCGGGCCGTACCAGGGCCGTGGTCAGCCGTCCGGGCGCGGCGAGCAGGTCGGCGGTGGTCGCGCCCTTGGTGCAGAGCTTGCCGAAGTTGGCGGGGTGCTCCTTGTCGCCGGACGCCTTCAGGACCGTACGCCGTCCGTCCGGGCCCATGCCGATGTCGAGGACCAGGCCACAGCCCACACCGCAGTACGAGCAGACCGTCCGCACCACGGGCACGCCTCCTGAGCTCAACCGAATCGATCTCAACCGACCGTACGAAACACCCATTACGCAGATGTCTCCCGAGCCGTTCATCAGGAGTTACACCGCCCGCACACCTGACCGGCGACTGTTGTGAGCGTCGTCGCGCACCGGTGGCGGCGCCGCTCCGACGCGCCACAGACTTGGAACGGTTCCATTTCTTGAACCATTCGTGTTTGTGGGGGTAGGTTGGTCCCATGACCGCCCCCCAGCTTCCGAACACCGCCGCTGAGCTGCGCGGTGCCGGCCTGCGGGTGACGGCCGCGCGCGTCGCACTGCTCGAGACCGTCCGGGCCGGTGACCACCTCGCGGCCGACGCGATCGCCACGGGAGTGCGCGACCGTCTCGGCCACATATCGCTCCAGGCCGTCTACGAGGCCCTGCACTCGCTCACCGCGGCGGGGCTCGTGCGGCGCATCGAGCCGCCGGGCAGCCCGGCCCGGTTCGAGGGGCGGGTCGGGGACAACCACCATCACCTGGTCTGCCGGTCGTGCGGGGCCGTCGTCGACGTCGACTGTGCCGTCGGTCACGCGCCCTGCCTGACAGCTTCCGACGACCGCGGCTTCTCGATCGACGAGGCCGAGGTCATCTACTGGGGCCTCTGCCCCGACTGCTCCCCCCAAAGGCTTACTTCAGCTCCGTGATCCACCCCGTTCGGAAGGACCCCCATGTCTGAGAACCCCGACGCAATCGTCACCGACGCCAAGACCGACGGCTCCGGTGGCTGCCCGGTCGCGCACGGGCGCGCCGCGCACCCGACCCAGGGCGGCGGCAACCGCCAGTGGTGGCCGGAGCGCCTGAACCTCAAGATCCTCGCCAAGGACCCGGTCGTGGCGAACCCGCTCGGTGCGGACTTCGACTATGCCGAGGCCTTCCAGGCCCTCGACCTGGACGCCGTGAAACGCGACATCGCCGAGGTGCTCACCACCTCGCAGGACTGGTGGCCCGCGGACTTCGGCAACTACGGCCCGCTGATGGTCCGCATGGCCTGGCACAGCGCCGGCACCTACCGCATCAGCGACGGCCGCGGCGGTGGCGGCCGTGGCCAGCAGCGCTTCGCGCCGCTGAACAGCTGGCCGGACAACGGCAACCTGGACAAGGCCCGCCGTCTGCTGTGGCCCGTGAAGAAGAAGTACGGCCAGTCCATCTCCTGGGCCGACCTCATGATCCTCACCGGCAACGTCGCCCTGGAGACCATGGGCTTCGAAACCTTCGGCTTCGGCGGCGGCCGCGCCGACGTCTGGGAGGCCGACGAGGACGTCTACTGGGGTCCCGAGACCACCTGGCTCGACGACCAGCGCTACACCGGCGACCGCGAGCTGGAGAACCCGCTCGGCGCGGTCCAGATGGGTCTCATCTACGTCAACCCCGAGGGCCCCAACGGCAACCCGGACCCGCTGGCCGCGGCCCGCGACATCCGTGAGACCTTCCGCCGGATGGCGATGAACGACGAGGAGACCGTCGCCCTCATCGCCGGTGGCCACACCTTCGGCAAGACCCACGGCGCCGGCCCGGCCGACGCGGTCGGCAACGACCCCGAGGCCGCCGACATGGCGGACCAGGGCCTCGGCTGGAAGTCCACCCACGGCACCGGCAAGGGCGGCGACGCCATCACCTCCGGCCTCGAGGTGACCTGGACCACCAAGCCGACCCAGTGGAGCAACGACTTCTTCGACATCCTCTTCGGCTACGAGTGGGAGCTCACCCAGAGCCCCGCCGGCGCCAACCAGTGGGTGGCCAAGGACGCTCAGGCGATCATCCCCGACGCCCACAGCGACTCCAAGAAGCTGCCCACCATGCTCACCACGGACCTCTCGCTGCGTTTCGACCCGATCTACGGTGAGATCTCCAAGCGCTTCCACGAGAACCCGGACCAGTTCGCGGAGGCCTTCGCCCGCGCCTGGTACAAGCTGACCCACCGTGACCTGGGCCCGAAGTCCCTGTACCTCGGCCCGGAGGTCCCGTCGGAGACCCTGCTGTGGCAGGACCCGCTGCCGCAGGCCGAGGGCGTGGCCATCGACGCCGCCGACATCGCGGCCCTGAAGGCCAAGGTCCTGGAGACGGGTCTGACCGTCTCGCAGCTGGTGTCGACCGCGTGGGCCTCGGCGTCCACCTTCCGCGGCAGCGACAAGCGCGGCGGTGCCAACGGCGCCCGTATCCGCCTGGAGCCGCAGCGCGGCTGGGAGGTCAACGACCCCGAGCAGCTCGCCCAGGTGCTGCGCGTCCTGGAGGGTGTCCAGGCCGAGTTCAACACCGGCGCCAAGAAGGTCTCCCTGGCCGACCTGATCGTCCTCGCGGGTGCCGCGGCGGTCGAGAAGGCCGCCAAGGACGCCGGCGTCGCGGTGGAGGTCCCCTTCACGCCGGGCCGTGTGGACGCCACCGAGGAGCACACCGACGTCGAGTCCTTCGCAGCGCTGGAGCCGGTCGCGGACGGCTTCCGCAACTACCTCGGCAAGGGCAACCGCCTGCCGGCCGAGTACCTGCTGCTCGACAGGGCGAACCTGCTCACCCTGAGCGCCCCCGAGATGACCGTCCTCGTCGGTGGTCTGCGTGTTCTCGGCGCCAACCAGGGCGCCACGGCGCACGGCGTCTTCACCGACCGTCCGGGCGTCCTGAGCAACGACTTCTTCGTCAACCTGCTCGACCTGGGCACGACGTGGAAGTCCACCTCCGAGGACCAGACGGCGTTCGAGGGCCGTGACGCGGAGACGGGCAAGCTGAAGTGGACCGGCACCCGTGCCGACCTGGTCTTCGGCTCCAACTCCGAGCTGCGCGCCCTCGCCGAGGTCTACGCGAGCGACGACGCGAAGGAGAAGTTCGTGAAGGACTTCGTCGACGCGTGGGTCAAGGTCTCGAACCTGGACCGCTTCGACCTGGTCTGAGCGACTGAACGACACAGGGGCCGGTCCGTGAGGATCGGCCCCTGTGCCATGTCTAAGCCAGCGCGGCCACGAACTTCCCGAGCCGCGCGATCCCCTCACGCAGTTCCTCGGCCGAGGCCGCGTAGGACAGCCGTACGTGGGTGTCGGCGGTGCCCACCCCGAAGTCCCGCCCCGGTGTGAGCGCGACATGGGCCTCCTGGAGCGCCCGGCCGCAGAACTCCCACGAGGTGAGCCCCGTGCCGCTGACGTCGAAGTAGACGTAGAACGCCCCGTCGGGCGGCACCGGCACGGGCAGCCCGATCTGCGCGAGCCCGTCGAGGACGAGGGCCCGCCGCCGCCCGAACTCGGCCCGCCGCTCCTCGCACACGGCGAGCGACTCGGGCGTGAAGCACGCGAGCGCGGCGTACTGGGCGGGCGTGGAGGCACAGATCATGTAGTTCTGGGCGAGCCGCTCCAGCGCGGGCACCAGCGCCTCGGGCACCACACACCAGCCCAGCCGCCAGCCGGTCATCCCGAAGTACTTCGAGAAGCTGTTGATGACCACGGCTTCCGGGTCGTACGACAGCACACTGCGCGGCGGCCGCCCGTGCTCGTCGTGATCGCCGAGGTCGAGGTAGATCTCGTCGACGATCCGCCAGGCGTCCCGCTCCCGGGCGAGCTCGCAGATGGCCGCCAGCTCGTCGGCCGGGACGGAGGTCCCGATCGGGTTGGAGGGACTCGCGACCATGATCCCGCGCGTGCGCTCCGTCCAGTACGACCGCACGGAGTCCGTGTCCAACTGGTACCGCGACCGGGCGCTGGTGGGCACGAGCGTGACCTGTGCCCCGAAGCTCTCGGCGATCTGCCGGTTGCAGGGGTACGAGGGGTCGGCGATGAGCACCTCGTCCCCGGGATCCACGAGCGCGGCGGCGCCCAGCACCAGCGCGGCGGACGCCCCGGCGGTCACGACGACCCGGCCCGGATCGATCTCGACGCCGTGTTGATCGCCGTAGAACCGCGCTATCGCCTGCCGAAGTTCGGGCAGCCCGAGCGCCCCCGTGTAACTCATGGGCCTGCTGCCGACGACGTCCCGCATCGCGTCGAGCACGGCCGGCGGCGCCCCGAAGTCCGGTTCGCCCAGGCTGAGTTTGACGACGCGGTGCCCCTCGGCCTCCAGCGCCGCCGCGTGCTTGCCGAACTCCATCGCGTAGAACGGCGAGACGGACTGGGCGCGCTGCGAGATCCTCATGCTGCGGGCCTCCTGAGGGTCATGGGGTCGAGGGCTCCAGAGGGGCCACGTTCTCGTGCGGTGCGTCAGCGACATCGTGCCGCAGGAACCGAGGGCCGGGGTAATCGTGTGCCGCGGCGCCGACCGGGAAGGCGGTTGTTCCGGGCTCGCTCGGCAGCCCGTGACGTACCCGCTTCGCGACCCGTTCGGAGATTTGGCGTGACACTCGGTGGCAGACCCGCACCTCCCGCACATGACACCGCTCCCGACGTGGTGGCGCGCAAGCAGCGTCTGCGCCGGCGCCTGGAACGGCTGATCGGCGTGGCCGCCACCGAGGGCAACGACCTGGTGCCCTTGCGCAACGGCGATCGGATCTTCCCGGCGATGCTCGGGGCGATCCGGTCGGCCCGGCACACCATCGACATGATGACGTTCGTGTACTGGCGGGGTCAGATAGCCCACGACTTCGCCACCGCGCTGGCCGAACGCGCCCGCGCGGGGGTACGGGTTCGCCTGTTGCTCGACGGCTTCGGCGCCAAGGAGATCGAGCGGGGGTTGCTGGACCTCATGAGCGCCGCGGGCGTGCAGGTGGCCTGGTTCCGCAAGCCCGCGTGGCTGTCGCCGTTCAAGCAGAATCACCGCTGCCACCGCAAGGCCCTCATCGTCGACGAGGACACCGCCTTCACCGGCGGCGTCGGCATCGCGGAGGAATGGTGCGGCGACGCGCGCAACCCTGCCGAATGGCGGGACACCCACGTCCAGGTGCGCGGCCCGGCCGTCGACGGCATCGCGGCCGCGTTCGCGCAGAACTGGGCGGAGTGCCACTCCGAACTCTTCGACACCCGTGACCGCTTCACGGAACACCCGCAGGCGGGCTCGTCGGTGGTGCAGGTCGTGCGGGGCTCCGCGAGCATCGGCTGGCAGGACATGCAGACCCTCATCCGGATCATGCTCAGCTCCGCCGAGGAACGCTTCCGGCTGGCCACCGCCTACTTCGCTCCGGACGCCTACTTCGTCGACCTGCTGTGCGAGACCGCTCGTCGCGGCGTGCGTGTCGAGATCCTGCTTCCCGGTCCCCACACCGACCAGCGCGCCTGTCTGCTGGCCGGCCAGCACCACTACACACGTCTGCTGCGGGCCGGTGTGCGCATCCGCCAGTACCAGCCGACGATGATGCACGCCAAGATCATCACGGTGGACTCGGTGGCCTCCCTCATCGGTTCCACCAATTTCAACCGCCGGTCCATGGACCACGACGAAGAGGTGATGCTCGCCGTCCTGGACGAGGAGTTCACCGCGTCCCTCGACCGGGACTACGAGGCGGATCTCGAGCGCAGTGAGGAGATCGACCTCCATCGGTGGAGGCGGCGGTCCGTGCTGCGCCGCGTCGAGGAGGCCGCGGTCATCCCGATCCGACGCTTCCTGTGAACGACCCTGTTACGGACCGGACCGCGGCGTTGCCCCATAGGGGGGTGCCGGTCCGCAGATGAAGCGACGCCGCGGTGGTGGCACGGCCGGGGAGAGCCGTGCCACCACCGCGAGGGACGGAAGGGATTTCTAGGACACCGGGGCGCGGTCCGGCGTCTGCGTCCCGTTCCGGACCGCCCTGCGCTGGCGTACCACCGCGAAGACCACCACGGCCAGCGCCACCAGGGTGGACAGGACGACCTGGTCGCGGCCGCCGCCGTCGGCCGTGTCGGTGAGCATGTAGCCCAGCACGAAGGTGATCAGGGCGATGGTGGCCCAGGTCAGGTAGGGGTACAGCCACATCCGGACGACCAGCTTCTCCGGCGACTCCCGCTGGATGATCCTGCGCATCCGCAGCTGGGAGAAGCAGATCACCAGCCAGACGAACAGGGCGATCGCGCCGGAGGAGTTGAGCAGGAACTGGAAGACGGTGTCGGGCCACAGGTAGTTGAAGGCGACCGCGACGAAGCCGAAGACCACCGAGGCGAGGATGGCCGACTGCGGCACCCCGCGACCGGTGGTCCGCCCGAACGCGGCCGGGGCGTCGCTGCGGCGGCCGAGCGAGAAGGCCATGCGCGAGGCCGTGTACAGGCCGGAGTTGAGGCAGGAGAGCACCGAGGTCAGCACGATGGCGTTCATGATCTGGCTTGCGTGCGGGATGCCGATGGAGCTCAGGGCGGCGACGTAGGAGCCGTCCTTGAGGATGGCCGGGTCGTCCCAGCGCAGCAGCGAGACCACGATCAGGATCGAGCCCAGGTAGAACACCGCGATCCGCCAGATCACGCTGTTGGTGGCCTTGGTGACGGCGGCGCGGGGGTCGGCGGTCTCGCCGGCGGCGAGGGTGACGATCTCGCTGCCCATGAAGGAGAAGACGACCATCAGGACGCCGGTGAGGATCGCTCCGGGGCCGTTGGGCAGGAAGCCGCCGTGCGCGGTGAGGTTGGAGAAGCCGGATGCCGGGTGGTCCGAGCCGGGCAGCAGCCCGAAGATCGCGAGACCGCCGACCACGATGAACGCGCCGATCGCGACGACCTTGATGCCGGCGAACCAGAACTCGAACTCGCCGTAGGAGCTGACCGAGACCAGGTTGGTGGCGGTGAGGACGACCATCACGATCAGGGCCCAGCCCCACTGCGGTACCGCGGGTATCCACCCTTCGAGGATCTTGGCCCCGGCGGTCGCCTCGACGGCGAGCACCACGACCCAGAAGAACCAGTACAGCCAGCCGATGGTGAAGCCGGCCCAGCGGCCGAGCGCGCGGTCCGCGTAGGCGGAGAACGAGCCCGAGGTGGGGTTGGCCGCGGCCATCTCGCCGAGCATGCGCATCACGAGGACGACCAGGACGCCGACGAGGGCGTACGAGACCAGGATGCCGGGTCCCGCGGCGGCGATGCCGGAGCCGGAGCCGACGAACAGGCCGGCGCCGATGACACCTCCGATCGCGATCATCGACAGGTGGCGGTTCTTGAGCCCGGCCTGCAGGCCACCGGACTCCGCGGGAGGGGTTTCGGGGAGGGTTGCAGTCATGGACCGGGAAATTAGTTCAGCACGATCAGAAAAAACAGTCTTGTTTAACTGTTCATGTTGCTCTATTTTCCGTACATGCAGAGCACGCCGTGCCACCGTCCCCCGTAATCTCGCCCCATCAGGCCGTTAGGGTGGCGTCGTGGTGAACGCAGCGGGCAAGTTCGGGCCCTACAACCAGGCGGCGCCCGCGCAGGCCGGCGGGGTGTGGGACACCCGCGTCCTGGCCGGCCGGGGCCCCACGGGAACCGAACTCGTCCGGTCCAGGATCGCCCTGAGCATCCGGCTGAGGTCCGTCGCGCCGGGCGACCGGCTGCCGGACGCGGGCGTCCTCGCCGAGGAACTGGGCATCAGCGAGATCACCGTGCGCCGGGCGCTCGAGGCCATGTGCCAGGACGGTCTGCTCGACCGCCGTCGTGGCCGGGCGGGCGGGACCTTCGTCGCGGCCGACTGGGACACCGTCGTCGCCGTGACGCACAACGCCGACGAGACGGCCTCACTGGACTCCTTCCACCTGCTGCTCGAATGCGGTCTCGTGGCGCACGGCACGGGCGAGGTCCCGGAGGGCCGGCTCGACGGACTGCGGACCCTGGTCGAGGAGATGGACCTGTCCGAGGACCCGGCGCGACTGATCGAACTGGAGACCCGCTTCCACCTCGACCTCGCCGAGGCGCTCGGCGGCGTAGGGATCCGTGAGTTCGCCGCCGACCTGCTCGGCCGCCAGTGCCTGCTGGGGCCCGCGCCCGCCCCTTCGGTGGTACGGGCCCGCAACCGCTGCCACGCCGACCTGCTGGACGAACTCACCCGCGGCGCGATGGACCCGGCGGTGGCCGCCGTGAAGGCACACCGCCACGCCGGCCTGAACTGATCCCCTCCCCCTACTCCCCCTCTTCCGTGCCGCAGACCCGCTGAAGGAGCTGTCTCCATGCCGGTACCCGGACCTGTCGGCCCCTCGTCGACGTCGGGCCCCGCCGCCGACACGCCGCAGCGGCTGCGCGGCGGTGCCCTCGGCATGGCGGACATCGCCGCCGCCACGATGGCCAACGTCGGCCCCGCGATGAGTTTCTTCTTCGGCTTCGCCTTCCTGGCCACCACCGCGGGGGTCGCGTCCCCGCTGACCATCGTGGCGGCCGGGGTGGCGGTCGCGCTGCTCGGCAACACGCTGGCCGAGTTCTCCCGGGCGCACCCCTCGGCGGGCAGCTTCACGACCTTCGTCGGCAGGACCTTCGGGCCGGTCAGCGCGGTGACGACAGCCCTGCTGGCCGGGCTCGGCTACATCATCGCGATGGCCTCGGTGATCGCGATCTCGGGCGGCTTCGTGCAGATCACCCTCCAGCACTACACGGGCGTGGACCTGCCGTGGATCATCTGGACACTGCTGCTGACCGGCCTCTCGGTGGTGCTGATGCTGCGCGGGATCGTGGTCTCCACCAAATGGGCCGGCTACTTCTTCGGGGTGGAGATGCTGGTGCTCGTCGTGGTCTCGGTCGCGGCGATCGTCGAACACCGCGGCAACCTCTCCGCCGCCCCCTTCCTGCCCGGCCATCTCACCCACGGCCTCAAGGGGCTCGCGGCCGGATTCCCGCTGGCGGTGTACCTGTTCATCGGCTGGGAGAACTCGGCGGCGCTCGCCGAGGAGACGGAGAACCCACGGCGCAACGTCGGACGCGCCGTGTTCTCCTCGGTCGCGATCATGACGGTGAGCTACATCCTCTTCTCCTACGCCACGGTGACCGGCTTCGGCTACGACGTGGACCGGCTCGGCGCCTCCCGCATCCCCTTCATCGACGTCGCCCAGCACACCCTCGGCGCGCTGGCGTTCCTCGCCTACGTCGGCGGCCTGACCTCGACCCTCGGTGTGCTGATCGCGGGCATCAACTCCCAGGCCCGCCTGGTCTTCAACGCGGGGCGCGAGGGACTGCTGCCGTCCTTCTTCGGATACGTCCACCCCACGCGCCGTACGCCGAACAACGCGATCGTCACCTTCGCCGTCACCGCGCTGCTGATCATCGGCGGCTGGGGCCTGGGCCATCTGTTCGGCTCCGGCGGCGGCCCGATGAACCCGGTGGTGTTCTTCACGGAGTCCTCCAGCCTGGGCGCCATCCTGATCCTGCTGGTCTATCTGGCGTCCAACATCGCCCTGCCCCTGTACTACCGCCGCTACCGCCCGCAGGAGTTCCGGACCGTGCGGCACCTCGTGCTGCCCGCGCTCGGCGCCCTCGCCATCCTGGTCCCCCTCTACTACCTCGCCAAGCCCGGCCAGCCCGCCCCGTACAGCTGGTTCCCGTACGCGGCCCTGGCCACTCTGCTCGCGGCCGTCGGCTACGCGGCTCTCCTGGTACGCCGGGATCCCGGTCTGGCGGAGCGGGTGGGCTCGGTGGTCGCGGACGCGGAATAGCCGGATCGGGTGGGCTCGATGGTCGCGGACGCGGAATAGCCGGATCGGGTGGGCTCGATGGTCGCGGACGCGGAATAGCCGGAGCGGGTGGGCTCGATGGTCGCGGACGCGGAGTAGCCGCGGTGGTGCCGTCGCCGCCGGCCCCGGTGCACCCTGTCAGACCAGGCGCCTGATCTCCCCGCGCACCCGGTAGAAGCCGCCCGCGGAGGAGTGCAGCGCGTCCACCACATAGCGTGCGCCGGGCTGGCGTATCGTACGCGGGAACTGCACGTTCCAACTGGGCTCGTAGCCCTCGGAGACCACATGCACCCGCACTCGGCCTCCCTGTTCGACGCACTCCACGACCACGCCGCTGCCCGCCGCGGGAACCGCGCTGATGGTGGCGACGGAGGCGGCGGTGGTCAGCGGCGCGTACGTCGGCAGGGCGGCCGCCAGCTTGACGTCCGCGGCGACCGGGACGGTGCCCGACTGAGCGGCGTTGATCGCGCTCTCACTCGCGTCGATGCAGGCGAGTGAGCCGTCGGTGGAGACGAGGTAGAGCCGCTCGTCGTGGTACTGCATGGACAACGCCGAGCCGCCCCCGGTGCCGAGCTTCCACAGGCGGGTGCCGTCGGCGGTGAAGCAGTAGACGGAGGAAGCGGAGTCGCCCGCGAAGACGTACCGCCCGCCGGGGGACGTGGCACACGAGTACACCGCGGCGTCGCACTGGTAGGAGGCCTCGACGAGCCCGGAGGACTTGGCGAGCCGCTGGACGACCCGCCGTCCCGTGCCGGCGTAGACCGCGTCCTCCTCCTGCCATCCGAAGAGCACGTTGCCGCTGGTCCGGGTGTGCCAGAGCTGGCTGGTGCCGTCGGCCGCGTAGGCCGTCACACCGTCACTGTGCCCGTGGAACACGGCGCGTTCGTCGGCTCGCACCATCCATCCGTGTTCTCCGGAGGAGTTGCGCGACCACTGGAGCTCGTCCTCGTGGTCGATGACCGTCAGGCCGCCGTTGCGGTCGGAGACGTTCAGCACGCCCGCGTGGATGTCCAGCCAGAAGATGTCCACCTCCGCCGCGATCTCGTAGGCGGCGAACGGCACCTTCGACGAGAGGTCGTACACCCGGCCGTCGTCACAGCCCGCGTAGATCCAGAAGTCGTCGGCCACCAGGCACTTCACACCGTCGGGCAGGGAGTAGTGGGCCAGCACCTCGCCGTCGTGGCTCAGGTTGTAGACGCTGCCCTGCTGGTTGCCGACCCAGCAGCGGTCCGCGTCCACATGGATGCCGAACGCCGAGGCGCCCGTACGGAACCGCCACAGCACCGGGGCGGTCGCCCGCGCCGTGGACGGGGCGGACGACACCTGACGGCGCGTCACGGGCCGGGCGGCGCGCTGCCCCTGAACCGCGGGCGCGTATCCCTTGCGCACCTTCTCGGCGATCTTCTTCGCCGCGGCCGCCTTCGCCTTCTCGGCGGTCGGGAAGGTGGAGGTCTGACGCTGCCCGTCCACACCGATGCGTCCGTACCGCACGGAGACCGTCGTCCCCTCGACGATCACCTCGTAGAACTTGTGGGCACCGCCGCTTTCCTGAGACAGCTCCAGATACGTGACGCTCTCCGACTGTCGTGCCTGTGCAGCGGACACAGCACACCCCTCCCCAAGGCCCCGGTCGACCGCGACGGCCGATCCCCAGTGACTCCAAGCTACTGGTCACCACTGACATCGACGCCCGAGCCCGATCCGGGGCCCCACCCCGGCCCCGCGAACCCCGGGGCTCCGGGTCAGGAGGCCTTAGCGACGGGTTCGAGGATCGCGACGCACTCCATGTGATGGGTCATCGGGAACAGGTCGAACACCCGAAGCGTCCGCACCCGGTACCCCCCGTCCCGGAAGTACCCCAGGTCCCGCGCCAGCGCGGCCGGGTCGCAGGCGACGTAAGCGATGCGCCGCGCTCCCAGGGACGCCATGTGCTCCACCGTCTTGCGACCCGCCCCCGCGCGCGGCGGGTCGAGGACGATCAGGTCGACCTCGGTGATCCCGGTGCGCGGCAGCACCGACTCCACCTTGCCCTGCTCGATGCGGACCCGGTCGAAGGCGGCGAGGTTGTGCCGGGCGTCCTCGACCGCGCGCTTGCCGGACTCGATGCCGAGGACCGCGCCCTTGTCGCCGAGGCGGTCGGCCAGCGCGCCCGCGAACAATCCGACACCGCAGTACAGGTCGAGTGCCATGTCGCCCTTGCGCGGCAGCAGGCCCTGCATGACCGCCTTCACGAGGGTGTCGGCCGCCTGCGGGTGGACCTGCCAGAAGCCGCCGCTGCCCACCCGGTGGGTGCGGCCGTCGGCCCGCTCGCGCACGAAGGCACGGCCGTGGACGCGGTGGATGCCGCCGTCATTCTCCTCGACGCGCATCACGGAGACCGGCTTGTCGAGTTCGACGAGGGGCAGGCGCGCGCCCGGCTTCGGCTCCAGGATGACCATGCGGTCCTGGGAGCCGGTCGCCGCGATCGCCTCGACCGACGCCATCCCGGACCAGTCGCGCTCCTCGACACCCAGCTCGCTGACGCCCGGCGCCGCGATCATGCAGTGCTCGATCGGCTCGACCTCGTGCGAACGGTGGCGGCGCAGACCGGCGTTGCCGTCGGCGTCCACCGCGTACTGCACGCGGGTACGCCAGGCGGGCACCTCGCCGGCCGGCAGCTTGTCGCCCTCGGCCGGCATCACCGTGCCGTCCCAGCCGGCCTCCTCGGGGGTGAGACCGGCGAGCCGCTTCAGCTGCTCGGCGACGACCTCGCCCTTGAGGCGCCGCTGTGCGCCCGGCTTGGCGTGCTGCCAGTCACAGCCGCCGCAGCGGCCGGGACCGGCATAGGGGCAGGGCGCCTCGATGCGGTCCTTGGACGCCTCCAGCACCGACACCGCGTCGGCGCGCAGGAACCGCGCGCCCTCCTCGCCCTCGGTGACCCGGGCCACGACGCGCTCACCGGGCAGCGTGTGCCGGACGAACAGCACCTGGCCGTCGTCCGTGCGGGCGATGCAGTGCCCGCCGTGGGCGACGGGGCCGACCTCGACTTCGAACTCCAGCCCCACCAGCGATTTCTTCGGTTCTGCCTGCATGGCGGGGTGACTCCACAACGTCAAGGGAAGAGGCGGGACGACAGCCCGCCAGGACAACAGCCCACCAGTCTACTTCGGCGCCGACGGCTCCTTCGCCCGCTCGGCCGGACCGCGCCGCACCGAACCCGGCGCGTTCCACTCCTGGCGCCTGCGGGCCCGCAGCTTCGCCGCCTCCGAGGACTGGAGCTGGTACGGCACCGAGGTCACCATGACCCCCGGCGTGAACAGCAGCCGGCCCTTGAGCCTGAGCGCGCTCTGGTTGTGCAGCAGGTGCTCGTACCAGTGGCCGACCACGTACTCGGGGATGATCACGGACACCGCGTCGCGCGGCGACTCCTTCCTGAGCCCCTTGACGTAGTCGATGATCGGCCGTGTGATCTCGCGGTACGGCGAGTCCAGCACCTTCAGCGGTACGTCGATCCCGCGCCGCTCCCACTCGGCGCGCAGTGCCTTGGTCTCGGCCGGGTCGACGTTGACGCTCAGGGCCTCCAGAGAGTCCGAGCGCATCAGCTTGGCGTAGGCCAGGGCGCGCAGCGCCGGGCGGTGGATCTTGGAGATCAGGACGACCGAGTGGACGCGGGACGGGCGCAGGCTGTCGTCGCTGGGGCCCTCGGGGGCGGCGATCTCCTCGGAGACCCGGTCGTAGTGCTTACGGATCGCGGTCATCGTCGCGTAGAAGATGCACATCCCGAGCAGCGCCACCCAGGCGCCGTGGGTGAACTTGGTGACCAGGACGACGACCAGGACGAGCCCGGTGAAGAAGGCGCCGAAGGCGTTGATCGCGCGGGAGCGGACCATGTGGCTGCGCTTGGCGGCGTCCTTCTCGGTGGCCAGATGGCGGTTCCAGTGCCGGACCATGCCGGTCTGGCTGAGCGTGAAGGACACGAACACGCCCACGATGTAGAGCTGGATCAGCCGGGTCGAGTCGGCGCCGTAGATCCACACCAGGAGGCCGGCCGCACCGGCCAACAGCACGATGCCGTTGGAGAAGGCGAGCCGGTCGCCGCGGGTGTGCAGCTGGCGCGGCAGGTAACGGTCCTGGGCGAGGATCGAGCCGAGCAGCGGGAAGCCGTTGTACGCGGTGTTCGCGGCGAGGAACAGCACCAGCGCGGTGGCCGCGGCCAGCACGATGAACAGGAAGCTGCCCTTGCCGAAGACGGCCTCGGCGACCTGCGAGATCACCGGGTTCTGGACGTAACCGGAGCCGAGGGCGACGCCGTTGTGGATCAGGTCGGTGGCCGGGTTCTCGGCCATGCGGACCTTGGTGACCATGGCCAGCGCGATGATCCCGCAGAACATGGTGACGGCCAGCAGGCCCATCGCCGCGAGGGTGGTCGCTGCGTTCTTCGACTTGGGCTTGCGGAAGGCCGGGACGCCGTTGGAGATCGCCTCGACACCGGTGAGCGCGGCACAGCCGGAGGAGAAGGCGCGCAGCATCAGGAAGACCAGGGCGAATCCGGCCAGGCCCTGGTGTTCGGCCTGGATGTGGTAGTCCGCGGTCGGCGCCCGCATGGTGTCACCGAGCACCAGGCCTCGGAACGATCCCCACGCGATCATGATGAAGACGCCCGCGACGAAGACGTAGGTCGGGATCGCGAAGAGCGAGCCGGACTCCTTGACCCCGCGCAGGTTCATCAGGGTCAGCAGGATGATCACGGCGATCGCGCACAACACCTTGTGCTGCACGACGAAGGGGATCGCGGAGCCGAGGTTCTCGATGCCGGAGGCGATGGAGACGGCGACCGTGAGGACGTAGTCGACGAGAAGGGCGCTGGCGACCGTGAGGCCGGCCTTGGGGCCGAGGTTGGTGGTGGCGACCTCGTAGTCGCCGCCGCCGCTCGGGTACGCGTGCACGTTCTGCCGGTAGGAGGCGACCACCGTGAACATCAGCACGACGACCGCCACGGCGATCCAGGGGCTGAAGTGGTAGGCCGACACACCCGCGATGGACAGGACCAGCAGCACCTCGCCGGGCGCGTACGCCACGGAGGACAGCGGGTCGGAGGCGAACACCGGCAGGGCGATGCGCTTCGGCAGGAGCGTTTCCCCGAGGCGGTCACTGCGCAGTGCGCGCCCGATCAGGATCCGTTTGGGCACGTCGGTCAGTTTGGACACAACAGTGAAGCGTAAGCGTTCGAACGGGCGCACAACCACCCGGCACCCCGCATCTGCTCTCCGGGTGAAATCCGGACCCGCCGCGGCTACGGATTCCGCAGGTGAGCGTAGCGGCATGCCTATATGACAAGACCCCGCCCCTCACCGCCCCCGGAGGTTCCATGCACACGACCGCAGAGCTCATCGGCGCGGCGGCCGCCCTCGTCGGTCTCGGAATCCTGACTCTGGCGAGCGTCCGCAGCATCAGCCGCCGCTGACCGGCAAGAAGTACCGGCAAGTAGCACCAGCGCGAAGTAGCGGCACGAAGTACCGGCAGGAAGTACCGGCAGGAAGTCACGAGCAACCGTGCACGGGGGTGCCGTCGTCGTACCGCGCGTGTGTAGCTTGGGCGTCGGTCTGAGACCCTGATGTGGCTGAGCAGTACTTATTGACACCGGAAGGACGGTCGTGCACATCGTCATCATGGGCTGCGGGAGAGTGGGTTCCGCTCTCGCCCAGACCCTGGAGCAACAGGGGCACACGGTCGCCGTGATCGACCAGGACCCCACCGCCTTCCGACGACTGGGCTCCGGTTTCGGCGGTCGTCGTGTCACCGGAGTCGGCTTCGACCAGGACACCCTGCGTGAGGCGGGGATCGAGGAGGCCGGGGCCTTCGCCGCGGTCTCCAGCGGCGACAACTCCAACATCATCGCGGCGCGCGTGGCCCGCGAGATGTTCGGCATCGAGAACGTCGCGGCCCGTATCTACGACCCCCGGCGCGCCGAGGTCTACCAGCGCCTCGGCATCCCGACGGTGGCCACCGTCCGCTGGACGGCGGACCAGATGCTGCGTCGGCTGCTGCCGTCCGGCGCGGAGCCGCTGTGGCGCGATCCCACCGGTGGGGTCCAGCTCGCCGAGGTGCACGCCTCGACCGCCTGGGTCGGCCACAAGATCAGCAAGATGCAGGAGGAGACGGGCGTCCGTGTGGCGTTCCTGACCCGCCTCGGCGAGGCGATCCTGCCCACCTCGCAGACGGTGCTGCAGGAGGGCGACCTGGTCCACGTGATGATGCGGACGGACGACATCGAGAAGGTCGAGGCGTCCTTCGCCGAGGGCCCCGAAGAGGAGGGCGGTCACTGATGAGGGTCGCCATTGCCGGTGCCGGTGCGGTCGGCCGCTCGATCGCGGGCGAACTGCTGGAGAACGGCCACGAGGTCCTTCTGATCGACAAGGCGCCGACCGCCATCTCGGTCGAGCGAGTCCCGCAGGCGGAGTGGCTGCTCGCCGACGCCTGCGAGATCACCTCCCTGGACGAGGCCGCGCTCCAGCGCTGCAACGTCGTGATCGCCGCGACGGGCGACGACAAGGTCAACCTGGTCGTCTCCCTGCTGGCGAAGACGGAGTACGGCGTCCCGCGGGTCGTCGCCCGGGTGAACAACCCGAAGAACGAGTGGCTGTTCAACGAGTCCTGGGGCGTGGACGTCGCCGTCTCCACCCCGCGTCTGATGTCCGCCCTGGTCGAGGAGGCGGTGAGCGTCGGCGACCTGGTCCGCCTGCTCCGCTTCAGCCACGGCGACGCGAACCTGGTCGAGCTGACCCTGCCCGAGGAGTCGGCCCTGGCCGGTACGACGGTCGGCGACGTGGAGTGGCCCGAGGACACCTCCCTGGTCACCATCATCCGCGGCACCCGCGTCCTCACCCCGTCCCAGGAGGACTCCTTGGAGGCCGGCGACGAGCTCCTGTTCGTGGCCGCCCAGGCCCGCGAGGAACAGCTGGAGGACCTGCTGTCGGTCCGCAAGGAAGAAGCCTCTTAGGCTCCGAGGCACCGACACAGCAACTGCCGCCGGTCGAGAGCAAGGGGAGGGCGGAACCGACATGACCCCATCGACACGCATCCCGTTCCCGGTG